>PNNE01000165.1 GCA_013824055.1 Rhodobacter sp.
GGCGATGCCTTCGATCCAGCCACGGCGGCGCGACTGGAGCGGTTCATCCTGTCGGCGGGCGGTTCCGAGGATGCCGAGGCGCTGTATCTGAAGTTCCGGGGCCGGATGCCGGGTGTCGAGGCATTGCTGAAGGGCCGGGGACTGCTGGACGCAGCGTGACGGTCAGAAAGTCCGCAAGCAGACGCTGGACGGGATGACGCTTGGGTCCTACAGATTTCGCAGCGCGCCGGGCGGATGCCCGAAGCGGGCGCGGAAGGCGCGGGACAGCGTCGAAGGGCTGGAAAAGCCGGTGCGCAGCGCGACCTCGGCCAGGGGGTGGCGCGTGTCGGTCAGCATGCGGCGCGCGGCCTGCAGGCGCAGGTCAAGCGCGTGGGCGGCAGGCGTGGTGCCAAGCGCGGCGCGGAACAGGGTTTCCAGGCGACGGGGCGAGAGGCCCACGACCTTCGCGGTCCGGCAGGCCGGTTCCGGGGCGTCGATCTGCGCCTCCATCCGGGCGAGGGCCAGGGCGACCCGGGGGTCGAGGGTCGGGTCCTGACCCTGCGCGATCTGGGGTTCGGTGCCATGACGGACAGTGGCAAGGAAGCTGGCGGCGACCTGACGCGACAGGGCAGCGCCGTGGCGGCAGCGGATCAGGTGCAGCATGAAGTCTGACGCCGGGGCCGCGCCCGCGATCGTCACCCGGTTGCGGTCGATCACGAAGCGGTCGGGCACGACGTCGATGTCGGGGTGGCGTGACGCAAGGTCTTCCAGGTCCTCCCAATGCACCGTGGCGCGGTAGCCATCCAGCAGCCCCGCGCGGGCCAGGACCCAGGGGCCGGCATCGATGCCGCCGACCAGCTGGAAGCGCGGGGCGATGCGACGCAGGTCGCGGATCAGGGGGCGGGTCGCGACCTCATTCAGGCGGTAGCCCGCGACGACGATCAGCGCATCGGCCCCGGCGGCGTGGGCCAGGGGGCCGGAGGAGGGCAGCGAAATCCCGCAGGTCAGGGGGACCGGCGCGCCGTCCGGCGAGACGACGCGCCAGCGGTAGGCCTCGGACCCGAGGTGGCGGTTGGCGTTGCGCAAGGGGTCAAGGGCCGAAGCGACTTCCAGGATCGACGCCTGCGGCAGGACCAGAAGCGCCAGGCTCAGCGGCTGGTCCGAGGGCTGAAAGATTGCACTTTCCGTCATCAGTATTTCGTAATGCGCAAAGCGGCGGCCTGCAAGGCAGCTATGGTGGTGCCCAAGCCCCTGGGAGGATGCCATGCCGCTGACCATGAACAAGGAAGTCTTCATCACCTGCGCCGTGACCGGATCGGGCGGGACGCAGGACCGTTCGCCCCACGTTCCCCGCAGCCCCAAGCAGATTGCCGACAGCGCGATTGCGGCGGCGAAGGCGGGCGCGGCGGTGGTGCATTGCCATGTGCGCGACCCCGAGACGGGGAAACCCAGCCGCAAGCTGGAATACTACCGCGAAGTCACCGACCGCATCCGCGACAGCGATACCGACGTGGTGCTGAACCTGACGGCGGGCATGGGCGGGGACATGTATTTCGACGGCACCCAAGAGATGACGCGGATGGCCGACCGCTCCGACATGTGCGGGGCGGAAGAGCGGGTGGCGCATATCGTCGAATGTCGGCCCGAGATCTGCACGCTGGACTGCGGCACGATGAACTTCAACGAAGCCGACTATGTGATGGTCAACACGCCGGGCATGCTGCGCGACATGGCCAGGCGGATGACGGCGGCGGGGGTCAGGATCGAGATCGAGGCCTTCGACACCGGGCACCTGTGGCTGGCGAAGGAACTGGTGCGCGAAGGCGTGATCCCGGAGCCGGTGCTGGTGCAGCTGTGCATGGGCGTGCCGTGGGGTGCGCCCGACGATCTGAACACCTTCATGGCGATGGTGAACAACGTGCCGCAGGGCTGGCATTTCAGCGCCTTTGCCCTGGGCCGCAACGAGATGGCCTATGTCGCCGCCGCGACCATCGCCGGGGGCAACGTGCGGGTCGGGCTTGAGGACAACCTCTGGCTGGAGAAGGGTGTCCTTGCGACCAACGCGCAGCTGGTGGAACGCGCGGCGACCATCGTCGAGAACCTGGGTGCACGGGTGATCACCCCTGCCGAAGTGCGCGCCCGGCTCAAGCTGGAAAAGCGCGCTCCGGGGGCGAAGTAACTTCGGACGGGGGCCCCCCACCCTCTCCCTCCCCCACGGAGGGGGGAGGGAAGCGCCCGGCGGGCAAGGGGCGGGACCCGGTGACGCATGGCAGCCTCCCTCCCCCCTTTTGTGGGGGAGGGATGGGGAGGGGGGGGACCCCCAAGGGAGGGAAGGCATGGCACGGAAAGCGGCAATCATCGGGGGCGGGGTCATCGGCGGCGGCTGGGCCGCGCGGTTCCTGCTGAACGGCTGGGATGTAGGCGTCTTCGACCCCGACCCCGAGGCCGAACGCAAGATCGCGGCGGTGATGGCCAATGCGCGGCTGGCTTTGCCGGCACTGTCGGACGTGCCGATGCCCGCAGAGGGGAGGCTCACCTTCCACGGCACCATCGGCGAGGCGGTCGAGGGCGCGGAATATGTGCAGGAATCGGTCTCGGAACGGATCGAGCTGAAGCACAAGGTCTATGCCCAGTTGCAACAATCGAACCCCGGCGTGCTGATCGGGTCGTCCACAAGCGGTTTCAAGGCCTCGGACTTGCAGAAATCTGCGGTGAACCCGGCGAACATCATCGTGGCGCATCCGTTCAACCCGGTCTACCTCTTGCCCCTGTCCGAGATTTCGGGCTCGCCCGCCAACCCGCCCGAGGTGGTGGAACGGACCGTGCAGATCATGAAGGACATCGGGATGTTCCCGCTGGTGATCCGCCACGAGATCGACGCCTTCATCGGCAACCGCTTCCTGGAAGCCGTCTGGCGCGAGGCCTTGTGGATGCTGAAGGACGGCATCGCCACCACCGAAGAAATCGACGAGGCGATCCGCATGGGGTTCGGCCTGCGCTGGGGGCAGATGGGGCTGTTCGAAACCTACCGCATCGCGGGGGGCGAGGCCGGGATGCGGCACTTCATGGCGCAGTTCGGCCCGGCGCTGAAATGGCCCTGGACCAAGCTGATGGATGTGCCCGAGTTCGACGAGGAACTGGTCGATCTGGTCGCGGGCCAGTCCGACGCGCAGTCCGGCATGTACAGCATCCGCGAGCTGGAACGCATCCGCGACCGCAACCTGGTGGGCTTCCTGCGCAGCCTGAAGGAACGGAACTGGGGCGCGGGAAAGGTCCTGCGCGCGCATGACGAACGCCGCGCTGCCGCCTTCAACGCCGGGATGGCGGCAGGGCTGGACAGCGGTGCGAAGGCTGCCCCGCTGGTCATGTGGCAGGGTCAGGTGCTGCCGGGCTGGATCGACTACAACGGCCACATGACGGAAAGCCGCTACTACTTCTGCAACTCGGAAACCGTGGACAACTTCCTGCGCACCATCGGCGCGGGGATGGACTACGTGGCGGCGGGGCATTCCTACTATTCCGCCGAAACGCATATCCGCCATCTGGGCGAGGCCAGGCTGGGCGACCAGCTGCGGGGAGAATTGCAGATCATCAGGCCGACGAGAAGCGGTTCCGCAGCTTCGTGCGGATCATGAAGGGTGAGGATTGCGTGGCGACGGTAGAGCAGCTGTGCCTGCACGTCGACATGGCGGCGGGCAAGACCGTGCCTGCCTCGGCAGAGGTCTGGCGGAACCTGAAGGCGGTGGCGGCAGCGCATGCCGACTTGCCGATGCCCGATGGCGCAGGTCGGGCCATCGGGCAGAAGAAGGAGTAGCGCGATGGATTTCGGACTGACCGAAGAACAGCGGATGATCGTCGACACCACGCGGGCCTTCGTCGAGACCGAGCTTTATCCGCATGAGCTTGCGGTCGAGCGGACGGGGGCCCTGCCACTGGAGCTGATCCGCGAGATCCAGGCGAAGGCGATGGCGGCGGGGCTTTACGCGGCCAACATGCCGGTGGAGGTCGGGGGCGCGGGGCTCGATACCCTGTCCTGGCTTTTGTACGAAAAGGAACTGGGCCGGGCGAATTACGCGCTGCACTGGACCTGCGTGGCGCGGCCGTCGAACATCCTCTTGGCCGGGAATGAAGAGCAGCGCGAGCGGTATCTGATGCCCTGCATCCGGGGCGAGACCTGGGACTGCCTGGCGATGACCGAACCCGGCGCGGGGTCGGACCTGCGGGGGATGAAGGCCAGCGCGCGGCCGGACGGCGGCGACTGGGTGCTGAACGGGACCAAGCATTTCATCTCTCACGCAGATCTGGCGGGTTTTGCCATCGTCTTCATGGCCAGCGGCGAAGAGCAGACCCCGCGCGGCCCGAAGAAGCTGATCACGGCGTTCTTCGTCGACAAGGGCACCCCCGGATTCACCGTGCGTGACGGCTACCGCAATGTCAGTCACCGCGGCTACACCAACGCCGTGCTGGAGTTCGACGACTGCCGCGTCCCGGCCGCAAATGTGCTGGGCGAGGTCCACAAGGGCTTCGAGGTGGCGAATTCCTGGCTGGGCGCGACCCGGCTGCAGGTGGCCTCGACCTGCCTTGGCCGGGCGGAGCGGGCGCTGGGCCACGCGATCGCCTACGCGGCCGAGCGCAAGCAGTTCGGGCAAGCGATCGGCAAGTTCCAGGGGGTCAGCTTCAAGCTGGCCGACATGGCGATGGAGTTGAAGGCGGCAGAGCTTCTGACCCGCGAGGCGGCCTGGAAATACGACGAGGGAACGGTGACGGAAGCCGACATGTCGATGGCCAAGCTGAAGGCGACCGAGGTTCTGGCGATGGTCGCGGACGAGGCGATCCAGATCCACGGCGGCATGGGGCTGATGGACGAGCTGCCGCTGGAACGCATCTGGCGGGACGCCCGCGTGGAGCGGATCTGGGAGGGCACCAGCGAAATCCAGCGGCACATCATCAGCCGCGAATTGCTGCGGGCGGTTGGCGGTTGATTCGTCGGAAGCGAGGGGTTTCACACCCCTCGCGCTCCCCGTGGGATATTTGAGGACAGAAAATGCAGGCTTTCCGTGAATCTGGTAACCGCGCGTTAAGGTTGATGCGCGAGTCTGGCAGAGCGGTACAGGCGGGGACGCCGATGACCGCGACAGGAAATGGCACCTCGCTTCGGTCTCCGGGGCGGGGTGTTCCCATTTTCTGTCTGAAAATATCCCGGGGGTCCGGGGGCTGGCCCCCGGCGCTGGATGCCGCAGAGCGAGGCCAGCGATGAGCCGTCTCGATCGTCTTTTGCGCCCGCGCCACATTGCCGTCCTTGGCGCCGGATGGGCGCTGAATGTCATCGAGCAATGCCGGAAGATGGGATTTCGGGGGCCGGTCTGGCCCGTCCATCCAACGAAGGCCGAGGTCGGCGGGCTGAAGGCCTATGCCTCGCTTGCCGATCTGCCGGAGGCTCCGGATGCGACGTTCATCGGCGTGAACCGGTTTGCCACCCTGGATGTCGTCGCCGAGCTTGCCGCGCGGGGTGCGGGGGGGGCGATCTGCTTTGCAAGCGGCTGGACCGAGGCCGGAGAGGCCGGGTTGCAGGACAGGCTTGTTGCTGCGGCGGGGGGAATGCCGATCCTGGGGCCGAACTGCTATGGGGTGATCAACTACCTCGACGGCGCGCTTTTGTGGCCGGACCAGCATGGCGGCGTCCCGGTGGAAAGGGGCGTGGCGCTGGTCAGCCAGTCGTCGAACATCGTCATCAACCTTGGCATGCAGCAGCGCGGCCTGCCGGTGGCCTATGTCGCCTGTCTGGGCAATGCGGCAGTCGTGGGGTTGGCCGAGCTGACCGGGGCGCTGCTGGATGATCCGCGGGTGACGGCAGTCGGGCTTTACATCGAGGGCATCGACGACGCCCCGGCCTTTGCCGCGCTGGCCGAAAAGGCGCGGGCGATGGGCAAGGGCGTGGTCGCGATCAAGTCGGGCAAGACCGAGCTTTCCCGGACGGCTGCGGCCTCGCATACCGCCGCGCTGGCGGGGGGAGGGGCGGCGTCGAGTGCCTTCCTGCGGCAGGTGGGCGTGGCAGAGGTGAACACGCCGTCCGAACTGATCGAAACGCTGAAGATCTTCCATGTTCACGGGCCGCAGATCGGGCGGCGGCTGTGTTCGCTGTCCTGTTCGGGGGGCGAGGCGGGCCTGGTTGCCGACCTGGCCGCCCCCTTCGGGCTGGAGTTCCCGCCGGTCCCGCAGGCGACGCACGACCGGCTGTTCGCGGTGCTGGGCGAGATCCCGACGATCTCCAACCCCTTGGATTACCACACCTTCATCTGGGGCGACGGGCCGAAGACGACCGAGGTCTTCGCGGCGATGCTGGCGGCCTATGACGTCGGGATATTCATCATCGACAGCCCAAGGGCCGACCGCTGCGATCCGTCGGGCTATGATCCGGCCTTCCGGGCGATCACCGACGCGCAGAAGGCTGCGGGAAGAATTGCCTTCCCGGTGGCCTCGATGGCCGAGAATTTCGGCGAGACCCGTGTCCAGGCGATGATGGCCGACGGCGTCTGTGCGCTTCTGGGGTTGGAGACGGCCCTGGCGGCGATCAAGGCCGCGCAGACGGCGCCCGGCGTCGCGGGGTGGCGTCCGGTGCCGGCCCTGGCCCCGCGCGAGACCCGGATGCTGACCGAGGCGGAGGGCAAGGCGTTGCTGGCAGGGGCCGGAGTGGCGGTGCCGGGGTCGGTATCGGGGGCCACGCTGGCCGAGGTGGCTGCGAAGGTGCGGTTCAGCGCCCCCTATGTGCTGAAGGGCCTTGGCTTCGCGCACAAGACCGAGGCGGGGGCAGTGCGGCTGGGGCTTGCCTCGCTTGCCGGGCAGGCCGAGATGCCGGGTGCAAGCGGCTATCTTGTCGAAGAGATGGTGACGGGCGCGGTGGCCGAAGTGCTGCTGGGGCTGCGCCGCGATCCGGTCTACGGTGTCACGCTGACGCTGGGGATGGGCGGGGTGACGGCCGAGGTCCTGGCCGATACGGTGACGCTGGTGCTGCCGGTGACGGAAGCTCAGGTGCTGGCGGCGGCGAAGGGCCTGCGGCTCTGGCCCCTGCTGGACGGCTATCGCGGCCGTCCGCGCGCCGATATGGCCGCGGTCGCGGCGATGGCGGTGCGGTTGGGCGCGCTGATGCTGGCGGACGAGGGCCTGGAAGAAATCGAAATCAATCCCGTCCTGGTGCGCGAACACGGCGCCGTGGCGGTGGATGCATTGGTCAGGAGGCTGTGATGGCGATGGAAATGCGAACCGAGGGGCCGATCCTGACGCGGCGGGAAGGTGCGGTGCTGGAGGTCACTCTGGACCGGCCCAAGGCCAATGCGATCGACCTTCAGACCAGCCGGATCATGGGCCTGGTGTTCCGCGACTTCCGGGACGACGACTCGCTTCGGGTCTGCATCCTGCGGGCGGCGGGCGCGAAGTTCTTCTGCCCCGGTTGGGACCTGAAGGCCGCGGCCGACGGGGATGCGGTCGACGGCGACTATGGCGTGGGCGGTTTTGGCGGGTTGCAGGAACTGCCGAACCTGAACAAGCCGGTGATTGCCGCGGTCCAGGGCATCGCTTGCGGCGGCGGGCTGGAGCTGGCGCTGTCGGCGGACCTGATCCTGTGTTCCACGACCGCGACATTCGCCCTGCCCGAGATCCGGTCCGGTACGGTGGCCGATGCCGCCAGCATCAAGCTGCCGAAGCGTATCCCCTATCACGTGGCGATGGACCTCTTGCTGACGGGGCGCTGGTTCGACGCCGAGGAGGCGCACCGCTGGGGCCTGGTCAAGGAAATCTGCGCGCCCGAGGCCTTGCTGGGCAAAGCCTGGGACCTGGCCCGGCTGCTGGAGTCCGGCCCGCCCCTCGTCTATGCCGCGATCAAGGAAGTGGTGCGCGAGGCAGAGAACCTGCGGTTCCAGGATGCGCTGAACCGGATCACCAAGCGGCAGCTGCCGACGGTGGACCGGCTTTATTCTTCCGAGGACCAGTTGGAAGGCGCAAAGGCGTTTGCGGAAAAGCGCGACCCGGTCTGGAAGGGTCGGTAAGGCTGCACTGCAGCGCCCTGTCCGATGCTGCGCTTTGGCGCACCCTGCGAAAGCAAAGCCCGAGGTTCCCATGCCCACCCACGACTACACCACCCGCATCCTCTGGACCGGCAACCGGGGCCAGGGGACGGCGCATTACCACGCCTATGACCGGACCTGGGACATCGCGGTGCCGGGCAAGGCTCTGGTCCATTGCTCGAACGATCCTCTGCTGGGCGGCGATCCGACGAAGATGAACCCGGAGGACCTGCTGCTGTCGGCGCTCTCGGCCTGTCACATGCTGTGGTATCTGCACTATGCCAGCGATGCGGGGATCGTGGTGACGGGGTATTCCGACAGTCCCATCGGCGTGGGCGAAGTCGGGCGCGGGGGCGCCGGGCGGTTCGTGAAGGTGACCTTGCGGCCGCATGTCGTGGTCGGGCCGGGCACCGACCTGGCAGCGGCGGAGGCGATCCACCACCGCATCCACGAAGTCTGCTTCATCGCCCGGTCGGTGAAATTCCCGGTCGACCATGCGCCGACGTTCGAGGTTGCGACCTGACGGGGCCGCTCGTCGTCGACTTCGTCGCTCCTCGCTGGGTGACCCGCGACGAGAAGACGAAGTCGCACGAGGAGCGATTCTGCGCGCGACATCGTTTGTCGCAAACCGGACATTCCGAACGCTGCCCCGCCGCTAGGGTCGCGGGCGGGTGCCGAGGACAGTCATGGACGAGACAGATTACATCATCGTGGGCGCGGGCAGCGCGGGCTGCGTTCTGGCCGAGAGGCTGACGGCTTCGGGCAAGCACAAGGTGACCGTTCTGGAAGCCGGCGGCTCGGACCGGCGGTTCTATGTCCAGCTTCCCCTGGGCTACGGCAAGCTGTTCTACGACCCGGCGGTGAACTGGCTCTATCGGACCGAACCCGACCCGGGCCTGAACGGTGCGCGGGACCACTGGCCTCGCGG
>PNNE01000429.1 GCA_013824055.1 Rhodobacter sp.
TGTTCCCCGCCCATGTCCTGTGGTCGATCACGGTCTTTGCGATGATGGGTCTCACGCAGGGCAACCTGGCGGCGCTGGCGATGGAGGATCTGGGTCATATCGCCGGCTTCGCGGCCTCGATGATGACCGCGCTTTCGACGGTCATGGCCGCGCTGCTGGCCGTGCCGGTGGGTCTGGCCTTCGACGGGACGCAGATTCCGCTGATGGTCGCGGTCTCGGTGTTCTCAGCCCTTGCCCTGGCGTTGGTCAGCACGGTCAGGCGCTGACGGCGCCCGGCCTGCCTTCACCACCTCGGCCAGATCGCGCGCGATGTTGAAGGCACCCTTGATCCGGTCGGCTTCGGTCTTCATCTCGCCGGTCAGCACGATCTTGTTGCCGTTCACCCGCGCCGCCGGACCCTGCGCCTTCAGGAAATCGACCAGGCCGCCCGGATTGGCGAACTTGTCGTTGTGGAACTGGATCGTCGCCCCCTTCGGCCCGGCATCCAGCCGGGAAATTCCCGCCCGCTTGCACATCGCCTTGATCCGCACGATCAGCATCAGCGTGTTGACCTCTTTCGGCAGCGGCCCGAAGCGGTCGATCAGCTCGGCCGCAAAGCCCTCCAGCTCGACCTTCGTCGTCAGGCTGGAAAGCCGCCGATAGAGCCCCAGCCGGATGTCGAGGTCGGGTATATACGTCTCGGGGATCATCACCGGCACGCCCAGGTTCAGCTGCGGCGACCAGTCGTCGTCGATGCTGGACAGCCCCTGCAACTCGCCGGACTTGATCCGGGCGATCGTTTCCTCAAGCATGTGCTGATAAAGCTCGTAGCCGACCTCGCGGATATGCCCGGACTGCTCCTCGCCCAGAAGGTTGCCCGCGCCGCGCAGGTCAAGGTCATGGCTTGCCAGGTTGAACCCCGCGCCAAGCGAGTCGAGGCTGCCCAGCAGCCGCAACCGCTTGGTCGCCTGCGGCGTCAGAGGCGCGCGCGGCTTGGTCGTCAGGTAACAATAGGCCCGCGTCTTCGACCGGCCCACCCGTCCCCGGATCTGATACAGTTGGCTCAGGCCGAACATATCCGCCCGGTGAACAATCATCGTGTTCGCCGTGGGAATATCCAGCCCGCTTTCAACAATCGACGTCGCCACCAGCACATCATGCTTGCCGTCGTAGAACTGGTTCATCCGGTCATCCAGATCGCCCGCCGCCAGCTGGCCATGTGCTACGACATAGGACGCCTCGGGCACCTGGGTCTTCAGGAAATCCTCGATCTCGGGCAGATCGGCGATCCGCGGCACGACATAGAAGGTCTGCCCACCCCGGAACCGCTCGCGCAGGATCGCCTCGCGAATGGTGATTGTGTCGAATTCGGAAACATAAGTCCGAATCGCCAGCCGATCCACCGGTGGAGTCGCGATGATCGACAGATCCCGCACCCCGGTCAGCGACAGCTGCAAGGTCCGCGGAATCGGTGTCGCGGTCAGGGTCAGCACGTGCACCTCCGACCGCATCTCCTTCAGCCGTTCCTTGTGGGTCACGCCGAAATGCTGCTCTTCGTCGATGACCAGCAGGCCCAGCTTCTTGAAGGTGATGCCCTTGGCCAGCAAGGCATGGGTCCCGACGACGATGTCCACCGACCCGTCGGCCATCGCTGCCCTTGTCGCATTGGCTTCCCTCACTGGAACAAAGCGCGACAAGGGTTTGACCGATATGGGAAATCCGCGAAACCGCTCGGCAAAGCTGCGATAATGCTGACGCGCCAGCAAGGTCGTCGGACAGATCACCGCGACCTGCATCCCCGACAGCGCCGCGACGAAGGCCGCCCGCATCGCGACCTCGGTCTTGCCGAAGCCGACGTCGCCCACAATCAGCCGATCCATCGGCTGCCCTTTTCCAGGTCCGCCACCACATCGGCAATCGCCGTCAGCTGGTCGTCGGTCTCCTGATACGGGAACCGCGCCGCGAAGGCCTCCCAGATCGAATGTGGCGCCTCCAGGATCGGCGCGTGGCGCAGGGCACGTTCCGCCGCGACCCGCATCAGCCGGTCGGCGATCTCCTTGATCCGCTCTTTCAGCTTGGCCTTCTTGGCCTGCCAGGCCCCGCCCCCCAGCCGGTCAAGGAGGCCGTCCTCATGCCCATAGCGGCTGAGCAGTTCGATGTTCTCGACCGGCAGGTAAAGCTTTGCGTTCTCGGCATATTCCAGCATCACGCAGGCATGGGGCGCGCCAAGTGCGGTGATCGTCTCGATCCCCAGATAGCGCCCCACCCCATGTTCGACGTGCACGACAAGATCGCCCACGCTTAGCGTATCGACCTCGCGCAGGAAGTTGTCGGCCTTGCGCTTGCGGCGCGGCTTGCCCACCAGCCTTTCGCCCAGCACGTCCTGCTCGGAAATCACTGCCAGCCCCGGTGCGACGAAGCCCGCCTCCAGCGGCCAGACCACCAGGAACAGGCCACCCTTCCCCTCGGGCACCTCGCGGAAATCGGCGATCTCCTTCGCGCCGCTGACGCCATTGTCGACCAGAAGGCCCTTCAACCGCTCTCGCGCGCCGTCCGACCAGGACGCAATGACCACCTGCCCGGACTTCGACAATGCCTGAACATGCTCTGCCAAGGCACCGAAAAGATTGATCTTCTCTTGCTGGCGCTCTGGCGCGAAGTTTCGCCCGGCCCGCGCGCCTGCATCCAGAACCCCCGGTCCCGGACTTTGCGGCAAGGGCGACAGCTGCACGACGCGCAGGGCAGCCACCGCCGTCTCCCATCCGGCATCATCCAGATACAGATCCTCGGCCGGGACCGGCTTGTAGACCGTGTCGATCCGCCCCTTGGCCCCCATCGCCTCGTGGCGCGAGTCGTAGCTGTCGGCGATCGCCTCCCACCGCGCCAGCCGCGCTGCCGTCACCTGATCGTCCAGCACCACCGAGGCGCCCGGCAGATAGTCGAACAGCGTCTCCAGCCGCTCATGGAAGAAGGGCAGCCAATGCTCCATCCCCTGATGCTTGCGGCCCGCGCTGACGGCTTCATACAAGGGGTCATCCGTGCCCGCCGCGCCAAAGCTGATCCGGTAGTTCTGCCGGAACCGCGCGATCGCGGCTTCATCCAGGATCACCTCGGAAACGGCTGAAAACTCGACCCTTTTCAGCTTTTCGGTCGTGCGCTGCGTCTCGGGGTCGAAGCGCCGCGCCCCGTCCAGCACGTCGCCGAAGAAGTCCAGCCGGATCGGCCCTCCCGGTCCCGGCGGGAAGATGTCGACGATCCCGCCCCGCAGCGCATAATCCCCCGGTTCGGCCACGGTGGAGACCGGAGTGAAGCCCATCCGCGCCAGAAACCCCTTCAGCCGCTGCTCATCCACCCGGCCGCCGACCTCGGCCCGGAAGGAGGCCGCCCGCACCACCTCACGCGTCGGCACCTTCTGGGTCGCGGCATTGAGCGTGGTCAGCAGCACGAACGGCCCCGACAGCCCGTCTGCCAGCAGGGCCAGCGTCGCCATCCGGCGGGCGCAGATCTCGGGGTTCGGGCTGACCCGGTCGAAAGGCAGGCAATCCCAGGCCGGGAAGTCCAGCACCGCGACCGCGGGCGCCAGCACCGCAAGTGCCGCCCGCATCGCTTCGGCCCGCTTGTCGTCGCGCGCGACATGCACGACAGGTTGGCCGCGGCCCAGTTCGTGGCCCAGTTCGCGGACCACGATCCGGGCATCGAAGCCCTCGGGCGCGCCGCCCATCAAGATGCGTTCTGCTGTCATGGGTCTCGTGGTTCCCGGTCAGGTCCGGTCAGTTGAGAATGGACACGCTGAGGTTCTGCCAGGTGCCATAAAAGGCCGTGACGGTGATCGCCAGCATGCCGATGACCTGCACAACCCTGCGATGGATCGTAAGCCTGCGGTAAAGGGCCTCGCCCGTCGCGGCCTCGGCGACGATCCGCCGACTGGCACGGACGCTGGTCCAGACCACCAAGAGGATCGGCGCAAGCAGCAGCAGCACCGCCTGGGCAAACTCGACATCATACCAGAAGCCCAGGACCGCCAGCGCGGCCAGCCAGAAGGCTGCAAGCGCCACGATCAGCACAGCGCCGCTGTCGAAGACATGCAAGAGCCGGTTGATGTTGATCCGCACCAGGTCCTCGACATCGGCCTGGGCCTGCCCGCCTTCGCGCCGGGCGCGCTGGATCATGTCATGCGGCACGCCAAGCACCCAATGACTGACCGAGGACCACAAGGCCGCCAGCGCGATCCAGTACCAGAGGTTGGAGAACGACCTCAGGTCGATGACTTCAAGCGCCGTATCCAGGACATCCAACTGCCCGGTCTCCTTCGTGTATCACCGTGTCCCGCATAGATAACTTGAGGCGGCTCTCTTTCCATGTCAGGCAGAAGCGAAAGCCGCAAGTCCCTTGATCGGGACGGAAAGGAGCCAGCCATGCAACCCACCCAGGGGCCGCACCCCGCCACCCGGTTCCGTCGCCTGCGCCGCACCGCCGCCTTGCGCAGCCTGGCGCAGGAGACGACGCTGACGACGGGCGACCTGATCTGGCCGGTCTTCCTGTGCGACGGGGTGAATGAGCGTCAGCCGGTGGCCTCGATGCCGGGGGTGGAACGCCGTTCGCTTGATCTGGTGGTCGAGGCGGCGGCCGAGGCGGCCGACCTTGGCATCCCCGCGATCTGCCTTTTCCCCTATACCGACCCGTCCCTGAAGACCGCGACCTGCGAAGAGGCCTGGAACCCCGAGAACCTGACCAACCGCGCGATCCGCGCGATCAAGGCCCAGGTGCCGGACATCGCGGTGATGACCGACGTGGCGCTCGACCCTTACAACGCGCATGGCCATGACGGGCTGGTGGTCGACGGCATCATCCTGAACGACGAGACGGTCGAGGCGCTGGTCCGCATGGCGCTGGCCCAGGCCGAGGCGGGGGCCGACATCCTGGGGCCGTCGGACATGATGGACGGCCGGATCGGGGCGATGCGGACTGCGTTGGAAGCGGCGGGCCACAAGGACGTGGCGATCCTGTCCTATGCGGCCAAGTATGCCAGCGCCTTTTACGGCCCGTTCCGCGATGCGGTCGGGGCGTCGGGCGCGCTGAAGGGCGACAAGAAGACCTACCAGATGAACCCCGCCAACAGCGACGAGGCGATCCGGCTGGTCGCCCGCGACCTGGCCGAGGGCGCGGACATGGTCATGATCAAGCCGGGAATGCCCTATCTCGACATCTGCCACCGGGTGAAAGCGGCCTTCGGGGCACCCACCTTCGCCTACCAGGTCTCGGGCGAATACGCGATGATCCAGGCCGCGGCGCGGAACGGCTGGATCGATGGCGAAAAGGCGATGGTCGAAAGCCTGGTGGCCTTCAAGCGCGCGGGCTGTGACGGGGTTCTCACCTACTTTGCGCCCGCCGTCGCAAGGTTGCTGCGGGGATAGCGCGAAACCGGCTCGCAAGACCCCAAATTCCTTCGAAGGAATTTGCAAAAGTCTTTGAAGACTTTTGGGCGCAGGTCCGACGGGTCTCAGCTCAACAACCCCTGCACCGTATTTGTCAGGTCGTTCAGCGAGAACGGCTTTGGCAGGAAGACCGAGTTCGGCACCCGCGCCTGGTCTTCGGCCAGCCCGTCCTCGGCATAGCCGGACATGAACACCACCTTCACCCCCGGCCGGTCCAGATGCGCACGCCTGACCCAGGCCGGGCCGTCCATTCCCGGCATCACCACGTCGGTCACGAACAGATCCACATGCAGCGCCTTGTCGTCCAACCGGGCCAGCGCCTCTTCGGCATTCGCCGCCTCGAGGACCGTGTAGCCCCGCAAGGACAGCGCCCGGCTGGCAAAGGCACGGACCGAGGCCTCGTCCTCGACCAGCAGGATCACCCCTTCGCCCTGCCTTGCGGCCACGCGGCGGACCTCGGGGGCCGGAGCCTGCTCCTCGCCCTCGTAGACCGGGAAATACAGCGAGAAGGTCGTCCCTTCGCCCACCACCGAATCGACGAAGATGTAGCCGCCCGACTGCTTGACGATGCCGTAGGCCATCGACAGGCCAAGGCCGGTGCCCTCGCCCACGCGCTTGGTCGTGAAGAAGGGTTCGAAGATCTGCCGCAACTGGTGTTCGGGGATGCCGATCCCGTGGTCCACCACGCGGATCACCGTGAAATCCCCGGCCGGGACCGTGGCGCGGTCGCGTTTCAGGTCCTCGGCCAGCGTCACCGGCTCGGTCTCGATCCGGATGCTGCCGCCGTTCGGCATCGCGTCGCGCGCATTGACCACCAGGTTGATCAGCACCTGCTCGATCTGCCGCTTGTCCGCCCGGATCTTGCCCAGGCTCTTGCCGACCTCCCGCCCAAGGTGCCCCAGCGACAGCTCGACCTTGTCGACCATCAGCCGGTTCAGCAGATGCGTGAGGTCGGCCAGCACGTCCTCCAGGTCCAGAACCTCGGGGTTCAGGGTCTGCTTGCGCGAGAAGGCCAGCAGCTGCCCGACCAGCGAAGCCGCCCGGTTGGCGTTCTGCCGGATCTGCTCCAGGTCGGCAAAATCGCTGTCCTCGCGGCCGTGGCGCAACAAAAGCAGGTCGCAGTGGCCCGAGATCGCGGTCAGCAGGTTGTTGAAATCATGCGCGATTCCGCCTGCAAGCTGGCCGATCGCCTGCATCTTCTGGCTTTGGGCGAACTGCGCCTCCATCGTCTTCAGCCGCGTCGCGTCGTTCAGGATCGCAAGCCCCCCCGGCCGTCCGCCATCGACGTAGCGGCGCAGGGTGATCTGCAAGAACCGCTCCTCCTCGCCGCGCACCCGCAGCACCTCGGACCCGCCGGGATGCCGCCCGGCGACCACGTCCGCCAGCCATTCCGAGACCGGACGCCCCAGCCCCTCGAACAGGTCGTGGAACATCGCGGCGCGGATTTCGCCGCGCCAGATCAGGTCGCGTGCCGCGTGGTTTGCGATCCGCATCACCCCGTCCGGGCCGAAGGTCATGATCGCGACCGGCACCTCTTCAAGGTCCGAGCTCACGGCCATCGGCGCCGGCCGGTCGCTGCGGTCGAAGGCCTGACCCTCGCGCGGCAGGTCGACCTCGTCGGCGCGCCAGAGAAAGCGGTCCTCGCTGGCCTGGTGCACTGTCAGTCGCAGGATCGCCCCGTGGCTGACCAGGTCCTCGCGGGCCGAGCCGGTGGCCTCTGCCGCCTTCTGCAACCGCAGCATCAGCTCGCCGGGGCTTAGCACATGGCGTTCAAGCACCCGATGCAGCACGCGCGCATCCGCCCCGAATCGAGCTTCGGCAGCCTCGTTGCGCAGGATCAGCCGCCCCGAAGGATCGGTCAGGAAGCAGGGGGCCGGGTCGGCCGCCAGCATCCGGAAGGCAGCAAGGTTTGCCGCATCTTCCGGGCGCCGGCCCAGCAGCAACCAGAAAGCGACCCCCAGCCCGAGCGCGACCAGCACCAGACCGGCCATCAGACGCGCCGCACCATCCGAGCCGTCGTTCAGCGCCCAGGCCAGGACCAGGCCCAGACCGGGCAGCCCCAGTGCCAGAAGAACCCCAAGCCCGACGCGTTCAACCTGCACTTGCCCCGTCAAATCGGTCCTCCGCCCCTGCCTTGCATCCGTGCCAGACTGGTTCGAACCATCACCGGACAAGGTTAATCGACTGTTAACCTGGCCCGGAAGCACGCCCAGGTTGTGCTTGAAATGTCAGTTTCTCTGCAAAAGTGCAAGGTAGAAGCCGTCGCCGCCCTGCAAGGGGGTAAAGACGTGATCGCGCTGCAACCGCCAGTCGGGGTGGCGGGTCAGAAACGCCTCGATCTGCGCTTGATTCTCGCGGGGCAACAGCGAGCAGGTCGCATAGGCCAGCCAGCCCGCAGCGCCGACCATCGGGGCCACCCGGTCCAGGATTGCGGCCTGAGTGGTCACGACCTGCGCCAGCGTCGAGGGCGTCAGCCGCCACTTGCCCTCCGGGTCCCGGCGCCAGCTGCCCGAGCCGGAACAGGGCGCATCGACCAGCACCAGGTCATAGGGCGCCTCTGCTTCCGGCCGTTCGGTCAGCTGCACTGTCGCACCGGCGCGCCTGGCCCGGTCCGGCAGGTCGGTCATCCGCCTGGGATTGGCATCATGCGCCCAAAGCCGCAGCCTGGCCCGCGCCGCCATCGCCAGCGTCTTGCCGCCGCCGCCCGCGCAATGGTCCAGGACCTTCAGTCCGTCCGTCAGCGGCAGCACCTCGACCACCGCCTGCGACGAGACGTCCTGCAACTCGACCAGTCCGGTCAGATAGGCTTGCGAGGTCTGCACCTTGCGCGCATTTGCGGTGACTTCCAGCGCCGTCGTGGCCAGCGGATGCGGAACCGCCGCGATCCCTTCCGCGCCAAGCGCTGCCTGCGCCCCCGCCAGATCGGTCTTGCCCAGGTTCACCCGCAGAAAGACCGGCGCCCGCGACCTTAGCGCCTCGGCCACCGGGGCCGTGTCCGCCCCCAGTCCGTAGCGCCATTCGGGGATCAGCCAGCCCGGCAGGTCCAGCGCGGCTTCGGCGTCCGGCTGCCGCCCTGCCTCTTCTGGAGTCGGGGCCGCTGGGGCATGTCCTTCGCCCGAAAACAGCGCCTCCTGCCCGGCTTCGCGCATCAGCCCCAGGATCAGCCCCCGCCCGGTCAGCCCGCCCCCCCGCGCCGCCGAAGAGGCCCGCTTGCGCAGCGCGTCAAAGACCAGGTCCCGCACTGCCGCCCGGTCGCCCGAGCCGGCAAAGCGGCTGGCCCGACCCCAGTTGGTCAGCGCCTTTTCGGCAGGCTCTCCGGCCAGCACCCGGTCAAGCACTGCAATCGCCGCTGAAAGTCGTGCCGAAGGTGTCATCCGATTGCCTCTTTCCGGGTCCGCCGCCTGATCCCCTGCTTCCCGTTGCGCAGGCGCAGACGGCGCCTTGTGCAGCCGGTCTGCCAGAAAGCCGGTCAGCC
>PNNE01000030.1 GCA_013824055.1 Rhodobacter sp.
CGCGCGCGCTATTCCGATCTGGTGATCCTGCCCCTGCCTTACGGCCAGTCTCGCGGCGTCGAGGATGAGGCCGTGACAGAAGCCGCGCTGTTCGAAGGCATGGCGCCCGTGCTGATCGTGCCGCCCTCGGGCATGCGGACCGCCGAGCCGAAGCGGATCGTCCTGGCATGGAACCAAAGCCGCGAGGCCCTGGTCGCAACCCGCCGCGCGATGCCGTTCCTGAAACGTGCCGATCTGGTGCAGGTCGTCGTGGTCGATCCGCCGACGCATGGGGCCGAACGGTCCGACCCCGGCGGGCTGCTGTGCCAGTATCTGGTCCGTCACGGCGTGAAGGCCGAGGTCTCGGTCCTGGCGCGCACCCTGCCCCGCGTCTCGGAAGTGCTGGCCCGGCAGGCGCGGGACGTCGATGCCGACCTGCTGGTGATGGGGGCTTACGGCCATTCGCGCTTTCGCGAGGCGATCCTGGGCGGGGCCACGCGCGACATGCTGGAACGCGCCGAGCTGCCGGTGTTCCTGGCGCACTGAACCACGCGGCAGACGGACGGCCCTGCGTCGTCCGTCCGCTACAGCTTGTCCAGTTCCGCCACC
This sequence comes from Rhodobacter sp., assembly GCA_013824055.1. Classification (GTDB taxonomy): domain Bacteria; phylum Pseudomonadota; class Alphaproteobacteria; order Rhodobacterales; family Rhodobacteraceae; genus Tabrizicola. The sequence continues at coordinate 589 of PNNE01000030.1, forward strand.
GCCGTCTCGCGCAGGGCGCGCAGGTCGGCGATCGAGGCGTCCAGTTCCGCCTTCTGCTTGTCCAGCGCCAGAAGCTGGCGGTCGGCCATTTGCAGCCAGGCCTCCAGCTGCGGGCGTTCGCCCTTCTTGCCGTAGATCAAGAGCCACTGGCGGATTTCCTCCAGCGAGAAACCGAAGCGGCGGCCGCGCAGGATCAGCTTCATCCGCGCCACTTCGCGCGGACCGTAAAAGCGGGCGCGGCCTTCCTTTTCGGGGGCCAGAAGCTCGATGTATTCGTAGTAGCGCAAGGTGCGCGGCGTCACGTCGAACCTGGCGCACATCTCCTTGAAGCTGAGGCGAGTGTCGGTCATGCGCAGCTCCTTTCGCGCGACAGCCTAGGAGCACACCGGACCTGGCGCAACCGTGAGGTGTCCCTGGGGGTTGCCTTCCCCAGGCTGCACCGGTTTGATGCGTGACCAGAGGCCCCCGAGAGGTTCCATGTCCGACATCGCCGCCATTGCCCGCCAGTTCATCCGGGCCCTGCCCCACAGCCACGCGCTGGGGATGCAGCTTGTCGCCATCGGCGAAGGCACGGCCACGATCGCGATGCCTTATGACGACAGGCTGATCGGCGACCCCGAGACCGGGGTGATCCACGGCGGCGCGGTCTCGGCGCTGATGGACACCGCCTGCGGGGCGGCCGTCATGAGCCATCCTCAGGCGGGGTTTTCCACCGCGACGCTGGATCTGCGCATCGACTACATGCGCCCGGCGACGCCCGGCCAGACGATCCGGACCAGGGCGGAATGCCATCACGTGACCCGCTCGGTCGCCTTTGTCCGCGCCGTGGCGACCGATGACGATGACAGCCGCCCGGTGGCGATGGCGACGGGTGCCTTCACGGTGGAGCGCAAGGCATGAAGCCGCCCGAACCCCTCCACGTCATCAAGCGGCGGCGCGAGGCGCTGTTGCGCAGTCTGGTCGACGGGGTGCCGTACATCCGCTACCTGGGCGTGCAGTTCGACCGGCGCGGGGACGAGCTGACCGCGGTCCTGCCCTTTCGCGACGACCTGATCGGCAACCCGCGCCTGCCCGCCCTGCACGGCGGCGCGACAGCGGCCTTCCTGGAGATCGCGGCCATGATCGAGCTGTCCTGGAGCACTTTGTGGGAGGGCGTCGAGGCGGATGGCGCCCTGCCGGAAGGTCCGCTGCGGCTGCCCAAGACCATCGACTTCACCATCGACTACCTGCGCGCCGGGCTGCCCCGCGATGCCTATGCGCGGGCGCGGGTCAACCGCTCGGGGCGCCGCTATGCCTCGGTGCATGTCGAGGCCTGGCAGGACAACCGCGCGCGGCTGTTCGCGCAGGCCACCGGACATTTCCTGATGCCGCCGGTCGAGCCGAAGCCGTGACCGGAAGCGCCCCGCGGCCGCATCTGCGGGCGATGCCCTTGTCGGTCGCGGTCCCAGTGCTGGTGCTGGCGATCCTGGTGCGCCAGGGCGGAAGCCACGGGCTTCGGGTCTGGCTGATGGCGCTGACCGCGGTGCAGAGGGTGACGCCGTGGCGCATGGCCTTGCAAACCCTGGCGCGGGCGGGTGCTGCGCAAGGCTTGCGTTCCCCCGGCAGGCCGGGCGATATTGCGCCGCCAAAGGGGAGAAACATGCGGAAATTCCTGGTCGTGCTGGACGACAGCCGCGAATGCCTGAACGCGATGCGCTTTGCCGCCTTGCGCGCGGCCCATACCGGGGGCGGGGTGACGATCCTGTCCATCGTCCCGCCGGACGAGTTCCAGACCTGGGTCGGCGTCGCCGACCTGATGCGGGCCGAGGCGCGGGAACGGATCGAGGCGCATTTCGAGGTCTTCGCCAAGTGGATGCGCGACAAGCAGGGGGTGAACCCCGAGCTGGTGATCCGCGAGGGCGATCCGGTGGTCGAGATCCTGGCGCAAGTGAACGAGGACCCCGAGATCGGCGTCCTTGTCCTGGGCGCGGGCACCGACAAGTCGGGGCCGGGGCCGCTGGTCACGGCGCTGAGCCGCACCTCGGGCAACCTGCCGATTCCGATCACCATCGTTCCGGGCGACATGTCGAAGGAACGGCTGGAAAGCATCACCTGAAGGCGCACGCGGCGGCTGAAGCGGGGCGGTTTAAGCGCCTGCTTACAGCCAGAGCCAAGGCGACCGCCTATCCGGGTCGCGGGGCCATGCGAGGCCTCGCTTTCCTGGACATCCGATGCAACTTTCCGTCACGGCGACCTTCGCCACCCGCCCGACGCTGTCCGCCCTTGCGCTGAACGCCCTGGTCGCGACCTATCTCATGGCTTCGTGCAACGCGACCTTCTGGGGCCATCTGTTCCGCATCTTCGAAGGCCGGACCGTCACTGCCCTGGTCTTCGCCGGGGCGGTCTGGGCGCTGATGCTGCTGGTGATCTCGGTCCTGGCGGTGCGGCAGCTGCAAAAGCCGGTGCTGGTCGCACTGCTGATCACTGCGGGCGTGACGTCCCATTATGTCGACGTGCTGGGCGTCGTGGTCGACCGCGAGATGATCCAGAACGCGATGACGACGACCTTTGCGGAATCGAAACACCTGATCACGCTTCACTTTCTGGGCCATGTCGCGCTTTTCGGCGCGCTGCCGGCGCTGATGGTCCTGTGGGTCCGCATCCGCCGCGCGTCAGTCAGGCGGGCGCTGGTCGGCTATGGCCTGGTCACGGCGCTGGCGGCGGCGCTGCTGGTCGGGCTGCTTTTCACCAACCTGAAGGCCTATTCGACCGTCCTGCGCGCCGACAAGGAACTGATGGGATCGGTCCAGCCGCTGGCCCCGATCGGCGGAGCGCTGCGCTATGCCAAGATGATGGTCAGATCGGCACGGATCGTCGTGCAGCCCACCGGCCTCGACGCCGGTCCCGGACCATACCTTGCCAGGGCCGACAAGCCCATCCTGATGGTCATCGTCGCGGGCGAGACGGGTCGGGCGCAGAACTGGTCTTTGGGCGGCTACGCGCGCGAGACCAACCCCGAACTGAAGGCACGCGACATCGTCTACTACCCGAATGCCACCAGCTGCGGCACGGCGACGGCGACCTCGCTGCCCTGCATGTTCTCGCCTCTGACCAGGGACCGGTATTCCCACGAGGGCGGGCTGTCGAACGAGAACCTGCTGGACGTGCTGATGCATGCGGGGTTCAAGGTCGAATGGTGGGAAAACAACACCGGCGACAAGAACGTCGGCGACCGGCTTTCGACGCGCCCGCGCCTGATGACCGCCCGGGACGGGGCGGAATTCTGCCTTCCCGAATGCATCGACGGCATCTTTCTGAAAAGCCTGCGGGAGAAGGCCGCCACGATCTCGACGAACACGGTGATCGTCCTGCACCAGATCGGCAGCCACGGACCAGGTTACTGGCTGCGCTATCCGGCGGAGCGCGACCTGTTCTCCCCGGCCTGCAAGACGCCCGAGCTGACCGAGTGCAGCACCGAAGCGATCGTCAACGCCTATGACAACACCATCGCCTACACGGACTGGTTCCTGGCGCAGGTGATCGATGTCCTTGACGCCTCGGACCGGGTGATCCCGGCGCTGTACTACGTCTCGGACCACGGCGAGAGCCTGGGCGAAGGCGGGCTTTACCTGCACGGGACGCCCTGGTTCATGGCGCCCGAGTATCAGACGCGGGTTCCGATGGTGATCTGGATGTCCAGGCGGTTTCGTGACAGTCTTGCGATCGATGCTACCTGTCTGAAGGCCGCGGCGACAAGGCCGGTCAGCCATGACAACATGTTCTCGACGGTGCTTGGGATGGTGGATGTGACGACGACGGCCAGGGATGACGCGCTGGACCTTGCCGGGACCTGCCGCCAGGTCACGACGGGCTGACGGATGACAGAGCAGAAGAAACCTCCGCGCAAGTCGGGTGTGGCGCATTTCTTCGCGGCGGCGGGCTATTCGCTGGGCGGCTTGCAGCGCCTGTCGCGGGAAAGCGCCTTCCGGCAGGAGGTCGGGCTTGTCGCGGGGTTGCTGGTGCTGTTTGTGGTCTTCGGCGCCTCGGTGCCGCAAGTGCTGGGCCTTGTCGCCTTTGGCCTGGCGCTGGTCGCGGTCGAGGCGCTGAACACCGCGCTGGAGGTGCTGGTCGATCACCTGTCGCCCGGCTGGTCGCAGTTCGCCAAGGATGCCAAGGACCTCGGCTCGCTGGCCGTGGCCTGCACCATCGGCGCGATGCTGATCTATGCGGGCGTGGTCCTGATCTGGTAGCCCATGCGGCACGGGCATTGCTGCCATGCAGCGATGTGCGTTGGGGCGGGCGCGGGAATGGCCTATCTTCTTGCGCAGGGAGGAGCCTTCACGAAAGGCCCCAAGAGCATGCCCATCCTTCCCTTCCCGCCCCGCAAGCCCATCGCCGCGACTCTGGAGCCGTATTTTACGGCCGAGCCGGTCAGTTCCGCGCCACGCCTGCGCCCCTTGTCTGCGCTGGAGCAGATGTATGCCTACTGGGGGTCCGACCGGGCCTGACCGTAGGGTGGGCGATACCGCCCACCCTACCCCTGCGCCGAATTTAGAACGGTTCCAGACTTGACGTCCGGCCTGCCAGGGCGCATATCCGAGCGGAATAGTCGGAGACTTTCAGATGTTCATCCAGACCGAATCCACGCCGAACCCCGCAACGCTGAAGTTCCTGCCCGGCCAGACCGTGCTGGAGCTTGGCACCGCCGACTTTCCCTCTGCCGAGGCCGCCGAGAAGTCGCCGCTGGCACGGCGCATCTTCGCGGCGGGCGGTGTGACCGGCGTGTTCTTCGGCACCGATTTCGTGACCGTCACCAAGGCCGAGGCGATGGACTGGGCCCATATCAAGCCGCAGATCCTGGGCGCGATCATGGAGCATTACCAGTCCGGTGCGCCCGTCATCGACGGCGAAGGCTCGACCGGCGGCGGCCATGCCGAGCATACCGGCGAAGATGGCGACATCGTGCGCCAGATCAAGGAACTTCTCGACACCCGTGTCCGGCCAGCGGTGGCGCAGGATGGTGGTGACATCACCTTCCACGGCTTTGACCGGGGCGTGGTCTATCTGCACATGCAGGGCGCCTGCGCCGGTTGCCCCTCCAGCACGCTGACGCTGAAGATGGGGATCGAGAACCTGCTGCGGCACTATATCCCGGAAGTGCTGGAAGTCCGCCCGGTTGCTGCCTGACCGCGCGGCCTGACCCTTCGTGGCGGCTCCTCGCTCCCTTCGGGTCGCTCCTCGCGGGGTGGTCGGCGACGAGAAGTCGAAGACGCACGAGGAGCGTCCGGTGCTTGCCTTCGACACGTCCGGCCCGTGGTGCGCGGCCGCCTTGCTGTTGCCCGCCCCCCGGAACACGTGCCGCGTGATCCAGCGACTGGAGCCGATGGAGAAGGGTCAGGCCGAGCGCCTGATCCCATTGCTGGAGGAGGTGCTGGACGAGGGTGGGATCGGCTGGACCGACCTGGCGGCGCTGGCCGTCGGCACCGGGCCGGGCAATTTCACCGGGGTTCGCATCTCGGTTTCCGCCGCAAGGGGGCTGGCCCTTGGGCTGGGTGTCCCCGCTGTCGGGGTCACGCGGCTTGAGGCGCTGGCCGAGGGTCTGCCGCGCCCCCTGATGGTCATCGAGGACGCCCGGCGCGGTCAGGCCTATGTCCAGCTTTTCACGGCAGAAGGTCCCGGCACCGCCCATCTGGCGGACCGCGTCGTGCCGGTCTGCCCCGCCACCGGCTCGGCTGCCGGAGCGGCCGCACTGCCCGCCGCCATGCCGCTGGCCGAAGCAATCGCCCGGATCGGTGCCGCCCGCGCGAAAACGCCGCAGCCCCGCCCGGCCCCGTTCTACCTGCGCGGTGCCGATGCCGCCCCGCCTTCGGACCCGCCGCCGGTGATCCTGCCGTGACGCCCGAGGTCCTGGCCGCCCTGCACGCCCGCGCGTTCCGCACCCCCGCACCCTGGAGCCAGGCCGACTTCGCCGGGCTTCTGGCCGATCCGCTGTGCTTCCTTCTGGTCGAGGGCGACGCGGGCTGCCTTCTGGGACGCGCTGTCGCCGGTGAGGCCGAGCTTCTGACCATCGCCGTCGCCCCCGAGGCGCGGCGTCGGGGCCTGGGCCGCAAACTGGTCGCACGATTTCTTTACCAGGCGCAGCTTCGGGGGGCCGGGAGGGCCTTCCTTGAGGTCGCGGCCGACAATGCCGCCGCCATCGCGCTGTACGAATCAGCCGGTTTCGCCCCGGCGGGCCGCAGGCGGGGCTACTACCTGACGCCCGAGGGCCAGCGCATCGACGCCCTGGTCATGGCGCGGGACTTGGCAGCCGCTCCATCGGCGTGAAAAAATCTGACCAACGGGTCAAGTTGTCGCACCGGCAAGAATAATCCCGCTTGACCCCCATGCGGCCTTTGCCCCTAATCAACCACAGGAACCGCCCGCGACCGGGAAACCGGCGGACAGGGCGTCATCGAGTTCGTCAACCGGGAGACTACCCATGAGCCTAATGAAATCCCTTGCCGGGGCAACCTGCGCTTTCGCTCTGCTGTCGGGCGCCGCCGCAGCTGAACCGGCAATCATCTTCGACCTTGGCGGCAAGTTCGACAAATCCTTCAACGAGGCCGCCTTCAACGGTGCGACCCGTTGGGCCGAGGAAACCGGCGGGACCTTCAAGGAACTGGAGATGCAGGACGAGGCCCAGCGCGAGCAGGCCCTGCGCCGTCTGGCCGAAGCCGGCTCCAACCCGGTGGTCATGACCGGCTTTGCCTTCGGCGACGCGCTGAACAAGGTCGCCCCCGACTTCCCCGACACCAAGTTCGCGATCATCGACATGGTGGTGGACCAGCCCAACGTGAAATCGGTCGTCTTCAACGAGCATGAAGGCAGCTACCTTGTCGGCATGATGGCCGGCCTTGCCACCAAGACCGGCACCGTCGGCTTCATCGGCGGCATGGACATTCCGCTGATCCGCAAGTTCGGCTGCGGCTATGCCCAGGGCGTCCTCGCAGCGAACCCGGACGCGAAGGTCATTCTGAACATGACCGGCACCACTCCGGCAGCCTGGAACGACCCGATCAAGGGCGCCGAACTGGCCAAGGGCCAGCAGGCGCAGGGCGCGGACGTGATCTACGCCGCGGCCGGCGGCACCGGCGTCGGCGTGCTGCAGGCGGCGGCCGACCTCGGCATCCTGTCGATCGGCGTCGACAGCAACCAGAACCACCTGCACCCGGGCAAGGTCCTGACCTCGATGCTGAAGCGCGTCGACAACGCCGTGTACGAAGCCTTCAAGGAAGGCGAGAACCTGACCCCCGGCATCAACGTCATGGGCCTGGCGAACGACGGCGTCGGCTATGCGATGGACGAGCACAACGCCGCGCTGGTAACGCCCGAGATGCAGGCCGCGGTCGATGCGGCGGCGGAAAAGATCAAGTCGGGCGAGCTTGTCGTGCACGACTACATGTCGGACAACACCTGCCCGGCCGCCACGTTCTGATCGGCTGACAGCGTGACATGAAAGGTGCCGCGCCAGTCACCCTGGCGCGGCACTTTGCAAACGGCACCCCGGACAAGCCGCATCAAGCGGCAGGGGCCGTTGCCAACTCGGGGGAAGACATGGTCGCAGGCCAGGGCGCTGATGCAGCATTCGCCATCGAACTGAAGGGCATCTCGAAGGCCTTCGGCCCGGTGCAGGCGAACAAGGACATCAACATCGCGGTGCCCAAGGGCACGATCCACGGCATCATCGGCGAAAACGGCGCGGGCAAGTCCACGCTGATGTCGATCCTGTATGGGTTCTACAAGGCGGATGCGGGCCAGATCTTCGTCAACGGCAAGCTGACCCCGATCCCCGACAGCCAAAGCGCCATCCGCGCCGGCATCGGCATGGTCTTCCAGCATTTCAAGCTGGTGCAGAATTTCTCGGTGCTGGAGAACATCATCCTCGGGGTCGAGGATGGCCCGATGCTGAACGCCTCGCTGACCAAGGCCCGCAAGGAACTGGAGCGGCTGGCGCGGGACTACGAGCTTGACGTCGACCCGGACGCGCTGATCGAGAATCTCTCGGTCGGCCACCAGCAGCGGGTGGAAATCCTCAAGGCGCTGTACCGGCAGGCCGACATCCTGATCCTGGACGAACCCACGGGCGTCCTGACCCCCGACGAGGCCGACCATCTGTTCCGCATCCTGAAAGGGCTGACGGACCAGGGCAAGACAGTGATCCTGATCACCCACAAGCTGCGCGAGATCATGGAGGCGACCGACAATGTCAGCGTCATGCGGCGCGGCACCATGGT
>PNNE01000139.1 GCA_013824055.1 Rhodobacter sp.
ACGATCTGACACTCTCGATCAGACCGACACTGCGCGCCCCGGGCGCGCCGTGTCTACAGTCCTGCCAGCCGATCCGCGGACAGCTGCGGACCATTGCCAGACAGGCCAAGCTTCGCTATTCGCCCCTCATGCTGATCCTGAAGATCTTCCGCCGTTCCGAATGGGATGCCTTCCGCGCTGCCGGTCAGACGCTTGGCGCGCCCGTCGACCTTGCCGACGGCTACATCCACTTCTCCACCGCCGCCCAGGTGGCCGAAACCGCCGCCAAGTGGTTCGCCACCGAAAGCGACCTCGTGCTGGTGGCCTTCGATCCCGACAAGCTGGGTCCCCAGCTGAAATGGGAACCCTCGCGCGGCGGCCAGCTCTTCCCGCATCTCTACCGGCCCCTGCGGATCGACGAGGTCGTCTGGGACAAGTCCCTGCCCCTGGGTGCCACCGGCCACATCTTCCCCGAGGGGCTCTGGTGAGCGCAGTCGAACGTCTCGGCCTGGCCCTTCTGCACCGCATCGACCCCGAGCGGGCGCATGGCCTGTCGCTTCTGGCGCTGCGGTCGGGCCTGGCCCCGCTGCCCGGCCCGGTCGATCTGCCGCGCCTGCACACCACCCTTGCCGGGATGGCGCTGCCGAACCCCGTCGGCCTCGCCGCCGGCTACGACAAGAACGCCGAGGCGGTGGCCCCCCTTTCCCGCGCGGGCTTTGGGTTCATCGAGGTCGGCGCGGCCACGCCCCTGGCCCAGCCCGGCAATGCCAAGCCCCGCCTGTTCCGCCTGACCCAGGACCGCGCGGCGATCAACCGCTTCGGCTTCAACAATCAGGGGATGGAGGCGATCGGCGCCCGTCTGGCCACCCGCACCCGCGGCCCGGTGCCGGTCGGCCTGAACCTTGGCGCCAACAAGACCGCCCAGAACCGCGCTGCCGATTTCGCCACGGTCCTTGCCCACTGCGGCCCCCACGTCGATTTCGCCACGGTCAATGTCAGTTCCCCGAACACCGAGCGCCTGCGCGATCTGCAAGGCCGCGAGGCGCTGCTGGCGCTGCTGGACCGGGTGATGGAGGCGCGCGCTGCTCTGGCCCGCCCGATCCCGGTCTTCCTGAAGATCGCCCCCGACCTGACCGCCGCGGACCTGGAGGATATCGTCGAGGTGGCGCTCACCAGCCGCATCTCGGGCATCATCGCCACGAACACCACGATCTCGCGCGAAGGTTTGAAATCTGCAAGCCGGGATCAGGCAGGGGGCCTTTCCGGTGCGCCATTGTTCGAAAAGTCCACCCGCGTCCTGGCCCAGCTATCGCAGCTGACCCAAGGGCTCCTGCCGCTGATCGGCGTCGGAGGCGTCAGCTCGGCGCAGGAGGCCTATCAGAAGATCCGCGCCGGGGCCTCTGCCGTGCAGCTTTACACAGCGATGGTCTACGGCGGCATCTCGATGGTGCCGGACCTCGCCAGGGGTCTCGATGCGCTTTTGGCCCGCGACGGCTATGCCAACGTCTCGATGGCAGTCGGCACCGGCCGCAGCGACTGGCTCTGACCTTTCAGCTTTGCGAAAATATCCCGGGGTCCGGGGCAGCGACCCGGGGGCATCCTGTCAGAACGCCTTGAAGGTCATCGTGGTCAGCGTCCGCTGAATGCCCGGAATGTCGAACAGCTTCGCGGACAGGTAGTGCCCGGTATCCGCATCCTCGGGGATGTAGACCTTGGCGATCAGGTCATAGTCGCCGCTGGTCGAATACAGCTCGCTCACCACCTCCCGGTCCCAGATCGCGTTGGCGACCTCATAGGTCTGGCCGGGGGTGCAGCGGAACTGGACGAAAACCAAAGCCATCGGGGCCTCCATTCTTGGCGCGAATCCTATCCCGCCCGGCCGGGAAGGAAAAGCCTCACGCCTCGCCCAGGACCAACGGAGCCGGTTCCCGTTTCAGATCCTCGATCGACAACGGCTCGGTCGGCCGCGCCAGCCGGTTGCGCACCACCCAGTAAAGCCGCGTCTGCGCCCGGGTGATCGCGACATAGGCCAGCCGCTTCCACAGGGGCACCCCGGCTTCGGTGCGTCCGGAAAAGGCGGCCGCCTGAAGATCGGGCGCAAAGACCTGCACCTCGTCCCACTGCGACCCCTGCGCCTTGTGGATCGTCACCGCCGCCCCATGCAGGAACGCAGCCCCCATCCGCGCGGCGTGGGGGATGAACGGCTCTTCCTCGTCCGGCTTCTCGATCTTGATGATCGACGCCGCACTGAACTGAGGCTCTTCCGCCCCGACCACATGCAGCCGGGCAAAGCCGTCGCGGGTCCCCTCGCCCAGGTAGATCACCTGCGCGCCCTTGATCAGCCCCCGCGCCTCGAGGTCGATGCGCTTTTTGCGGTGCTTCAACGGCAGCTCGATCCCGTCGCAGATCAACGGCTCGCCCGGCAGCAAGGCATCCTGCGGCGCGCCATAGGCGTTGCGGAACGCCTGGATCAGCCGCACGCGCGTCGCGTTGCGCCAGACCAGGACCGGAGACCGCGCCATCAGCCGCGCCTCGACCCGCTCGGCCAGGACGACCCGGTCGTCATCCCGCGCCTTCTGCTGCACCAGCGCCTCGAACGCGTCGAAGCCCAGCCGCTCATCGCCCAGGGCGTGCGCCAGGTCCAGGATCGGGTTGTCCTGCGTCTGCCGGTGGATGCGCGACAACACCAGACGCCGCGCCTCGGGCAGCTTGTCGAACACCATCTCGCCCGACGACCCGACCGGGGCCAGCTGAGCCGGGTCGCCGAACAGCACCAGCGTCGGGAAGATCTCTTTCAGATCCTCGAACTGGCGTTCATCCAGCATCGAGCTTTCATCGACGAAGCCCACATCCAGCGGCTCTTCCCGCCGCTTCCAGCCCTTGATGAAGTCCGACCCCTTCAACCCCGCCGAGGCCAGCGCGCCGGGGATCGACGCGACTTGGGCGTAGAACGCATGCGCCCGGTCCAGCGCCAGTTCGGTCAATCCGGCAATCGCCAGGTTGCCGACCACCGGCCGTGTCCCCGTCCCCGCCAGCCATTCGGCGATCTTCTCGTATTCCGGGTCATAGACCGGAGTATAGAGGATCCGGTGGATCGTCGTCGCCGGCACCCCCCGCAGCCGCAGCACGCTGGCCGCCTTGTTCGTCGGGGCCAGGATCGCCAGCGTCCGCCGGTCCTTGCGCTTGCGCCCCTCGTAGTCGCCACTGACGATGTCCATGCCCGCGGCCTTCAGGCCACGGTACAGCTCGGCCAGAAGCATGGTCTTGCCGGACCCCGCCTTGCCGACCACCGCCAGCACCGAGGTCCGCCCCTCGGCCACAGGCTGCAACACCGCCTCGGCCAGATCGATGCCCGCGCCCAGGAAGGCGGCAGCAAGGCGATCATAGGCCTCGGCCTGGTCGTCGGAAAAGGTCAGCGTGGGGGCCTGCATCCTGCGACCTTAGCGCGGGCGGGACGCAAGCGGTAGGGTCAGTGCATCCGACGGCCCGGAGTCGGAGGCGCCTGGGGCGGCTCGTCAGGACCGCTCTCGTCAGGACCGCTCTCGGTCGGGCCGATCTCGGTGGGGCCGATCTCGGTCGGGCCGATCTCGCGGCGCGCCTCGTCGATGGTCTCGGATACCTTGGCGGCCAGCCGGGGCAAACCGTTCTGGGTCGCATAGGCAAGAAGATCCGACAGAACGTCGAAGACCCAGTCGTGGCGCATGAAGTCCCTCGGCCAGAAACCTGTGCCGCCCCGCGTCCGGCCCGGAACGGCCGGACCCGATGGCGACTCACTTAAGCACAGATATCCGGGCGATGGGTGAATTGGTTGTTAATGGTTGACTTCAAGTCAAATTGCTCGCCTCTAGCGTGTCCTCGAAGGTGCGCAGCCCCGTGCGCGGCGCCTGCACCAGGACGGCCATGTTGCCGGGCTTGTGCTGGTTCTTCCACATCAGGGTATGCGCGCGCGGAATCTCGGCCCAGGGGAAGACCTCGGACATGCAGGGGTCCAGCCGCCGTTCGATCATCAGCTTGTTCGCCGCGGCCGCCTGCTTCAGATGGGCGAAGTGGCTGCCCTGCAGGCGCTTCTGGTGCATCCACATGTAGCGGACGTCGAAGGTGCAGTTGAACCCCGTCGTCCCGGCGCAGATCACGACCATCCCGCCCTTCTTCACCACCAGGCTGGAGACGGGAAACGTCGCCTCGCCCGGATGCTCGAAGACCATGTCGACACTCACCCCCTTGCCGGTGATGTCCCAGATCGCCTTGCCGAAGCGCCGAGCCTCTTTCAGCCAATCGTTGTACTCGGGCGTGTTGACCTTGGGCAGCTGCCCCCAGCACTTGAACTCGCCCCGGTTGATCACGCCCTTGGCCCCCAGGCCCATGACGAAATCGCGCTTGGATTCGTCGCTGATCACCCCGATCGCATTGGCCCCCGCCGTGTTGATCAGCTGGATCGCATAGGACCCCAGGCCCCCCGAGGCGCCCCAGACCAGCACGTTCTGCCCCGGCTTCAGGTCATGCGGCTCATGCCCGAACAGCATCCGGTAGGCCGTCGCCAAGGTCAGAGTGTAGCAGGCCGATTCCTCCCAGGTCAGGTGCTTGGGCCGCGGCATCAGCTGCTGCGACTGCACCCGCGTGAACTGCGCAAAGGACCCGTCATGCGTCTCGTAGCCCCAGATCCGCTGGCTGGGGCTGAACATCGGGTCGCCGCCGTTGCACTCTTCGTCGTCGCCGTCGTCCTGGTTGCAGTGGATCACCACCTCATCCCCGACCTTCCAGCGCTTGACCTTGTCGCCCACTGCCCAGACGATCCCGGCCGCATCCGACCCCAGCACCGCATAGGGCTGCTTGTGGCCGTCAAACACGCTGACCGGCTCGCCCAGGGCGGCCCAGACGCCGTTGTAGTTCACGCCCGCCGCCATCACCATGACCAGCACTTCGTTGCTGTCGATGGTCCAGGTATCCACCACCTCCTGCAGCATGGCCGTCTCTGGCGAACCGTGGCGTTCGCGACGGATGACCCAGGCATACATCTGCTTGGGCACATGACCCAGGGGCGGCATCTCGCCCAACTCATACAGGTCCTTCTTCGGTGCGTCGTAGATCACGGGTGCGATTTGCGTATCCAAAGCCACCACTGCCTCCAGTCAGATGCCGCGCCGCAGAATCGCCGCGCTGTTACGGGCAGATAAACGTCCTGCGCGCAACTTTGCAATAGTCCAACGGGGGTTTCTTGTAATTTTATGTCTGCGGCGGCGCAGCGACGCCGATATCCGGCACCGAGGCCGCGTAAAAATCCAGCAGCGCCCGCTCTGCCGCCACCGGCTTCAGATCGGTCGACACCAACCCGCGCCGGATCAGCGGCTCCAGCCCCTCGTCCAGGACCGAGGTTCCGCCCATCGGCGGCAGCTTCAACACCGCCCCCGCCGCGCGCAGCTGCGCCACCATCGCCTCGACCCGCGCGCCCAGCTCCTCGCGGCTCGCGGCCCCCTCGCCCAGGGCACGGGCCACCAGCGGCACGGGCAGCACCGGCACCACCGCCGCGATCGCGGCCATCAGGCGCTCACCCAGCGCCTCGACCGAGCCACCCGCCCCCAGATGCTCGCGCAGGCTGACCGGGGCGCCGAACCCCGCCGCCGCGGTCCCGAACCCAGTCCTCCGCCCCCGGAACCGCGCCCAGGCAAAGCGCAGCGCGTGCCAGGCGACCCAGAGCGGCTGGTTGCGGAACCGCCGCGCGCCGGTCCGAGCGGCCTTGACCAGCACCCGATCCTCCAGCACCCGGTCATAGGCCAGCCCGACCGGCACGAAGACCACATCGCGCGACTGCGGCGTCCAGCCCTCGACGATGTAGCTGATCAGCCCCAGTTTCGGCGGCCCGACGCGTCCGTCCAGGCTAAGGCCGCCCTCCGGGAAGATCGCCTGTGTCGTCCCCTCCTCGGTCGCCATCTGCACGTAGCGGGCCAGCACCTTGCGGTACAAGGCGTTCCGGCTGCCGCGCCGGATGAAGTAGGCCCCCATCGACCGGATCAGCGCCGACAAGGGCCAGACCCGCGCCCATTCCCCTACCGCGTAGCTGACGGCCGAGCGATCCGCGACCAGCCAGGTCACCAGCACGTAGTCCACATTGGACCGGTGGTTCATCACGAACACCACTGCCGCCTTCGGGTCGATGGTCCGCAGTGCCCGGTCCACCTTGCCGACCCTGACCCGGAACAGCAGCCGCGACAGCCACTTCGCCGCCCGCGTCCCGAACCCGAAATAGACCGTGGCCGAAAACGCCGGCACGATCTCGCGCGCATAGCGCCGCGCCTCCTCGAAGGCGACGCCGCCCGGCACCCCGGTCTCGGCCGCATGGACCGTCGCCGCCTCGACGACCCTTTGGTCATAGGCCAGCCGCGCCACCATGTCCGACCGTTGCGCCAGCTTGAAAAGGTCGATCTTCCGGTCCAGCCGCGCGTTCAGCCGCGTCAGCGCCCGCTCTGCCCGTCGCCGGAAGAACCAGCGCACACTGGGGAACAGGAAATGCGTGGCAAAGCTGATCGCGGCGAAGCCAAGGATCAGGACAAGCAACCAGACCGGAACCGCGATCGTGCCGAACATCCGTGAACACTACCCGGAACCCATGCTCCCACAATGCCTTTCATCCTTGCTCAAGTATCCCGGGGTGCGGCGCTGGCCCCGCCCTGCCGAAGTTGCCGCAGCGCAGCGATTGACACTGGCACGATATGTCGCGTATCCCATCCTTGACGCAATAAAATTACGCGCCCGACTCGCGAGGCTTCGATGACCGAGAAACCCTGGCTCTTTCGCACCTACGCCGGCCATTCCACCGCCGCCGCGTCCAACGCACTTTACCGCGGCAACCTCGCCAAGGGGCAGACCGGGCTTTCGGTGGCCTTCGACCTGCCGACCCAGACCGGCTACGACAGCGACGACCCCCGCTCGCGCGGCGAGGTGGGCAAGGTCGGCGTCCCGGTCGCCCACCTTGGGGACATGCGGGCGCTGTTCCAGGACATTCCCCTGGACCAGATGAACACCTCGATGACGATCAACGCCACCGCGCCGTGGCTTCTGGCGCTCTACATCGCCGTGGCCGAGGAACAGGGCGCCGACATCGCCGCCCTGCAGGGCACTGTCCAGAACGACATCATCAAGGAATACCTCAGCCGCGGCACCTACATCCTGCCGCCGCAGCCCTCCCTGCGCCTGATCACCGACGTCGCCGCCTACACCGGCAAGCACCTGCCGAAGTGGAACCCGATGAACGTCTGCAGCTATCACCTGCAAGAGGCCGGAGCCACGCCAGAGCAGGAACTGGCCTTCGCCCTCGCCACCGCCTGCGCCGTGCTGGATGATCTGAAAGTGAAAGTATCGGCGCAGGATTTCCCGGCAATGGCGGGCAGAATGTCGTTTTTTGTCAATGCCGGCATCCGCTTCGTGACCGAGCTTTGCAAGATGCGCGCCTTCACCGCCCTCTGGGACCAGCTTCTGGAGACCCGTTACGGCATCACCGACGCCCGCTTTCGCCGGTTCCGCTATGGGGTGCAGGTCAACTCGCTTGGCCTGACCGAACAGCAGCCGGAAAACAACGTCACCCGCATCCTGATCGAGATGCTGGCCGTCACCCTGTCGAAGAACGCCCGCGCCCGCGCGGTGCAGCTTCCCGCCTGGAACGAGGCGCTCGGCCTGCCCCGGCCCTTCGACCAGCAATGGTCGCTGCGGATGCAGCAGATCCTGGCCTACGAGACCGACCTGCTGGACTACGACGACCTCTTCGACGGCAACCCCGCCATCGACCGCAAGGTCGAGGCGCTGAAGCAGGACGCGCTGGAAGAACTCGCCCGCATCGACGCGATGGGCGGCGCCGTCGCGGCCATCGCCTACATGAAGGGCCGCCTGGTGGAAGCCAACGCCGAACGCCTGGCGAAGATCGAGTCCGGCGCAACCACTGTCGTTGGTGTCAACCGGTTCACCACCACCGAACCCTCGCCCCTGACGACCGGCGAAGGCGCAATCATGCAGGCCGATCCCAGGGCCGAGGCCGACCAATGCGCCCGCCTTGCCCAGTGGCGCGCCAGCCGCGACCCGCAGAAGGTCGCCGATGCCCTCGCCGCGCTGCGGCAGGCCGCCGAGACCGGCGAGAACATCATGCCGGCCTCGATCCTTTGCGCCAAAGCCGGGGTCACCACCGGCGAATGGGGCGGGGCGATGCGCGCGCTTTACGGCGAATACCGCGCGCCCACCGGCGTCAGCCAGCACCCCTCCAACCGGACCGAGGGGCTGGAGCCGGTCCGCGATGCCGTGGCCGCTGTCGCCACCAGACTTGGCCGCCCGCTGCGCCTGCTTCTGGGCAAGCCCGGCCTCGACGGCCATTCCAACGGCGCCGAGCAGATCGCCACCCGCGCCCGCGACTGCGGGATCGAGATCACCTACGACGGCATCCGCCTCACCCCGCAGGAAATCGTCGCCGCCGCCGCCGAGAAACAGCCCGACGTCATCGGCCTCTCCATCCTGTCCGGCAGTCACATCGCCCTGATCCGCGAGACGCTGGACCTCATGCGCCAGCAGGGCCTGACCCAGCCCCTCGTCGTCGGCGGCATCATCCCGGACGAGGACGCGAAGACCCTGGCCGCGATGGGCGTGGCCCGCGTCTACACCCCCAAGGACTTCCAGTTGAACCGGATCATGCTGGACCTCGTGGCACTGGCCGATCCGGCCCCGGTCGCCGCCGAATAG
>PNNE01000308.1 GCA_013824055.1 Rhodobacter sp.
ATGGCCTATGACGAGATGCTCAGCTGGGCGCTGTTCTACGCGTCGATCTTCGACACCCGCAAGGCGCCGATGGTGGACGTGGCCGATCCCGACGGTCTGGTGCGCAGCCAGGCGGTGCAGTCTGGGGGCCTGCGCATCACTCTGAACGGGGCCGAGGCGCGGCGCACCCTTGCCGGGCGCTTCGTCGAGGACACCTTTGGCGCATCGGTGCAGCACATCGCCTTTGCGACGGATGACATCTTTGCCACGGCTGCCGAACTGGCACGGCGCGGCTTTCCGCTGCTGCAGATCGGCGACAACTATTATGACGATGTCGCGGCCCGCTTTGGCCTGGAGGCCGCGCTGGTGGCCCGGCTGCGCGCCGCCAGGGTGCTGTATGACGAAGACGCGGGCGGGCAGTTCTTTCAGCTGTATTCCGCCCCGCGCAGCGACGGCTTCTTCTTCGAGATCGTGCAGCGGCAGGGCAACTACCAGGGCTATGGCGCGCCCAATGCCCCCTTCCGCATCGCCGCCCAGAAACGCAGCACCCGACCTGCCGGGATGCCGCGGCTTTAGCGGGGGAATGGGACGAGCGTAACCTGACCAGACAGAGGAGAGACCATGCAAGCCCTGACCCGCGATTTCGGCACGCTTCACGCCCATGTTGATGGTCCCGACGACGGACCCGCGGTGGTCTATGCCAATTCGCTGGGCACCGATCTGCGGCTGTGGGACCGGGTGCTGCCCTTGTTGCCACAGGGCCTGCGCCACATCCGCTATGACAAGCGCGGGCATGGGCTGTCGGGCATCGGCGGCGGCGCTCGGATCGACGACCACGCCGATGACGCGATTGCCGTGATCGAGACGCTTGCGCGTGGCCCGGTGGTCTTTGTCGGGCTGTCGATCGGCGGGCTGATCGGGCAGGTCGTCGCCCACCGCCGCCCGGACCTGGTGCGCGCGCTGGTGCTGTCGAACACGGCGGCACGACTGGGCACGGCGGAAAGCTGGCAGGCCCGGATCAATGCCGTCATCGATGGCGGGCTGGACAGCATCGCCGACGCGGTGATGGAGCGCTGGTTCGCAGCCCCGTTCCGCGCCACGCCGGAACTGGCCCTGTGGCGCGCGATGCTGACCCGCACCCCGGCGCGCGGCTACACCGCCGCCTGCGCCGCCCTTGCCGGGGCAGACCAGACCGAAGCCACCGCCGCGCTGCGCCTGCCGGTGCTGGTGATCGCGGGGTCGCAGGACGGCGCCAGTCCTCCGGCGCTGGTCAGGGCAACCGCCGATCTGATCGCGGGCGCTGCCTGCCATGAAATCCCCGGCGCGGGCCATCTGCCCTGCGTCGAGACCCCCGCCGCCTGGGCCGCCCTTGTCGCCCCGTTCCTGAAAGCCCACACATGACCGATCTGACCGCCAGGGGAATGACAACCCGCCGCCGCGTGCTGGGCGATGCCCATGTGGACCGTGCCGAGGCGGCAAAGACCGCGGCCGACGCTCCGTTTCAGGCGCTGATCACCGATGCCGCCTGGGGCCATGTCTGGTCGCGCGGGACCATCTCGTTGCGCGAGCGGTCGATGCTGACCATCGCTTTGCTGGCGGGGCTGGGCAATGATCACGAACTGGCCATGCACATCCGCGCCACCGCCAATACCGGCGCCAGCGAGGCCGACGTGATGGAGGCGCTGCTGCATGTCGCCATCTATGCCGGCGTGCCGCGCGCCAACCACGCCATCAAGATCGCCAGGGACACATTCGCCGCCATGGCACAGGAGGAATCATGAAACCCGCCGAGTTCCATCAGCGCGACCGCCTGTCGCAGCCGCCGGCCCTGACGCCCGACTACAAGACATCCGTCGCGCGCAGCCCGCGTCTGGCGCTGCTGTCGCTGCAAGGCTCGATGTCGGAAATCACCGGGCCGACCTTTGGCCATTCGGACATCGATCCCGTAGACAACGACCTGATCCGCAACTACGCCAGGACCGGCGACCCGGTGGGAGAGCGGATCATCGTCCACGGCCGGGTGCTGGACGAGAACGGCCGCGGCGTGCCGCAGACGCTGGTCGAGGTCTGGCAGGCCAATGCGGGCGGGCGCTACCGGCACAAGAAGGACAGCTATCTTGCGCCGGTCGATCCCAATTTCGGCGGCTGCGGGCGTATGCTGACCGACGATCAGGGCTACTATCATTTCCGCACCATCAAGCCCGGCGCCTATCCGTGGCGCAACTGGGTGAACAACTGGCGGCCCGCGCATATCCATGTGTCGGTGTTCGGCACCGCCTTCGCGCAGCGCCTGATCACCCAGATGTATTTCGAAGGTGATCCGCTGATCGCGAAATGCCCCATCGTGAACACGATCCCCGATCCCCGCGCCATCGACCAGCTGATCGCGCCCCTGGACATGAACGCGGCCATCCCGCTGGATTGCCTGGCCTACAAGTTCGACATCATCCTGCGGGGGCGGCGGTCCACCCTGTTCGAGAACCGGCTGGAGGGGAACTGAGGATGTTCAGGAAAAGTGGGCACCGGTTTTCCGGCTCGAACATGCGAAAAATGGGGAACTGACATGGCTCAGGCGTTGAATTACCTCAAGGAAACCGCCTCGCAGACCGCCGGGCCCTATGTCCATATCGGCCTGGCACCGGGGGCTGCCGGTTTTGACATCTACCGTCAGGAACTGGGCCGGACCATTGCCGGCCCGGACGTTCCGGGACAGCGCATCCGTGTCGAGGGCGTGGTGCTGGACGGCACCGGCGCTCCGGTCAGGGATGTGCTTCTGGAGGTCTGGCAGGCCGACGCGGCAGGCATCCATCCGCACCCCGAAGACCCGCGCCACGCCGAAGTTGCCCCCGGCTTTCGCGGCTGGGGCCGGGTGATCACCGATTTCGACAGCGGCCTCTGGGCCTTTGACACGATCAAGCCCGGCGCGGTCATGGGGCGCAACCGGCGGCTCATGGCCCCGCACATCTCGTTCTGGATCGTGGCGCGGGGGATCAACATCGGTCTCAACACCCGGATGTACTTCGAGGATGAGGACAACAGCTCCGACCCGGTCCTGAACCTGGTCGAACAGGCCCACCGCCGCGAAACCCTGCTGGCGCGCAAGGTGAAACCCGGCCTATACCGTTTCGACATCCGCCTGCAGGGCGATGGCGAAACCGTCTTTCTGGATATCTGAACCATGGGAAATCCCTGCATCATCTGCGTCGCCATCACCGGATCGCTGCCGCGCAAGGCCGACAATCCGGCCGTGCCGATCACGGTTCGCGAACAGATCGAAAGCACGCAGGAAGCCTTTGAGGCCGGCGCCACCATCGCGCATTGCCATGTGCGCAACGACGACGAGACCCCCTCGTCCGACCCCGAAAGGTTCGCCGCTCTGAAAGAGGGGCTGGAAAAGCACTGCCCCGGCATGATCGTGCAACTGTCCACCGGCGGCCGGTCGGGGGCCGGCCAGACGCGGGGCGGGATGCTGCCCCTGCGGCCCGACATGGCCAGCCTGTCGGTGGGGTCGAACAACTTTCCCACCCGCGTCTATGAAAACCCGCCCGATCTGGTGGACTGGCTGGCCGCCGAGATGCTGAAATACGGCGTCAAGCCCGAGATCGAGGCCTTCGATCTGTCGCATATCCTCAAGGCGCACGAGATGTGGAAAAAGGGCCAGATCAGCGGCCTGCCCTATGTGCAGTTCGTCATGGGTGTGAAGAACGCGATGCCCGCCGACCGCGAGGTGTTCGAGTACTACATCAAGACCGTCCACCGCCTGTTCGGCCCGGATGCGCCGTGGTGCGCCGCCGGAATCGGGTCGAACCAGATCGTGCTGAACGACTGGGCGGTGTCCTCGGGCGGCCATGCCCGCACCGGGCTGGAGGACAACGTGCGGCTGGACAAGGCCACCCTTGCACCGTCCAACGCCGCGCTGGTGCGGCGGGTGGCAGAGCTGTGCGACAGGTACGAACGCCCCGTCGCCACCTGGGCACAGGCGCGTGCCATCCTTGGATTGCGCCCGCCCGCGGCTTGAGACCGGGCCGCACCGCGCGCCCTGAAAGGGAAAGACCAAGATGCCCGCCGCCCCCGCCGACAGCCTGATCTACGGCCGCCTGTTCGGCGATGAGGACACCGCGCGGCTGTTCACCGACAGTGCCGAGATCCGCGCCATGCTGCTGGTCGAGGGGGCGCTGGCCCGCGTGCAGGGCGGGCTGGGGCTGATCCCGGCCGAAGCCGCCGCCTTCATCGACCGCGCCTCGCGCGAGGTGGTGATCGACCCCTCGGCCCTGGCGGCCGAGACCGCGCGCAACGGCGTGCCGGTGCCGGGTCTGCTGGCCGCCTTCCGCAAGGAAGCGCAGGCGCCGGGGCCGATGCAGTATCTGCATTGGGGCGCCACCAGTCAGGACATCATGGATACCGCCCTGGCGCTGCGGCTGCGCCCGATGCTGACCTTGTGGGAAGGCCGCCTTGCCGCGCTGCTGGCCCGGCTGGCCGATCTGGCCGAAGCCCATGCCGCGCTGCCGATGGCCGCGCGGACCTATGGGCAGGCTGCCACGCCCACCGGCTTCGGCGCCGTGGTGGCGGGCTGGGGCTGGCCGCTGCTGGACGCGCAAACCCGCCTTCCGGGCCTGCGGGGCTGCCTGTTGCAGGTGTCGCTGTCGGGCGCGGCGGGCACGCTTTCGGCCCTGGGCAAGCAAGGCCCCGCCGTGCGCGCGGGCCTGGCCGAGGCGCTTGGCCTGACTGACCCCGGCCACAGCTGGCACAGCGACCGCACCGGCCTCGGCCAGCTTGCCGGCTGGGCTGCGGGACTGGCGGGCAGCTTGGGCAAGCTGGCCGAGGACATCACCCTGCTGTGCCAGTCCGGCGTGGCCGAGGTCAGTCTGGGGGGCGCGGGCGGGGCTTCGTCCACCATGCCGCAAAAGCAGAACCCGGTCGGCCCTTCGGCACTGGCGGCACTGGCGCGGCATGTCATCGGCCTGGCCGGCCTGATCCAGGGCGCGGCCATCCACCGCCAGCAGCGCGACGGGGCGGCCTGGTTCGGCGAATGGCTGGCGTTGCCGCAACTGTGCATCTGCACGGGCCGGATGCTGTCGCTGGCCGGGGACATCACCGCCAGCCTTGCGCCGGACGCCGCCGCCCTGGCCAGGGGGCTGGAGGCCGGCCACGGCCTGCTCCACGCCGAGGCGCTGAGCTTTGCGCTGGCCGGACAGATGCCCCGCCCCGAGGCGCAGGACATCGTCAAGGACCTGTGCAGACAGGCCGTGGCAAGCGGCACACCCTTGCTGACGCTGGCGGCGGCGCGCTTTCCGCAAGTGGACTGGCGCCTGACCCTTGCCGACAGCGCGCTTGGCCAGGCCCCGGCCGAGGCGCGCGCCTTTGCCCTGCGGGTCCGCGGCACCTGATCCGGGCGTGACGCACCAGGCGCGAACTTCAGCCCTGGATCGCACAAATCAACGCCCTGCCTCACCGGGCGTCAACGCCTGGCCGTCCAGCCACACCTGAATCACCGCCGAGAAGTGCCAGCCGGTCCAGACAGACAGGATGGACAGGACCAGACCCAGCGCCACGATCCGCCCGAATGCCGATGATCGCGAGCGAAGGGCAAGCACGACCCGCACCAGGGCATTGACCGTCAGAGCGGCCGCCAGCGGCATCACCGCCTCGCCCGCCGGCATCTGGCCCGCCGCGACCAGCGACGCCAGGGCGACGGCAGCCGAACTGGTGCTGACCAGCCCGGCCAGCGCCGCCGACAGCAGCACGGCCTCGGTCCCGAACCGATCGTTCAGCACCGCCGAGATCAGAATCACCGCCGCCACGGTCAAAGCGAACTTCACCGCGTCGTTCACGCTGAAGATCCGCGAGGGCAATTCGATCCCCGCCGGCTCGACCCCCTTTCGCGTGGCCAGATAGACCAGCAGGGCGCTGAAGATCAGCACGACCAGGGTCGGCACCACCAGCACCGGCAATGCCAGGGCGAACAGGGACGGGCTGACCAGGCCCAGCACCAGGCCGGTCTGCACCAGCGACGACACCGAAGACAAGGTGGCCCCCGCCGCCGCCGGCTGGATGAAGCGGACGGCCGCATCGCCCAGCGCGTCGACCTTGCGGCCCATCTCGACCACAGTGGCCGTCGAGGACACGAAACCCGACAGGAACCCCGAAAGCGGCAAGCCAAGCCGGTCGCCGAAGACCCGGGTGCAGATGTGACTGACCGCCCCGATGACCATCACCAGGATGACGATGACAAAGATGGCGCGCGCGTTGATCGCACCGTCCGGCCCGAAGCCGGTATCGGGGATCAGCGGCAGGATGATCAGACCCGAGACGCCAAGGATCAATCCGTCGCGCATCTCGAAGTCGTTCAGGACCGAGCGGCTGAAGTCGCGCAGGGCCGACCGGGCCGCCAGCAAGGTGGCGACCAGCACCCCCGACGCGGCGGCAAGGAAGGTATGCTCGACCGACAACCCACCCAGAACCACGACCAGCACCAGCGCGAGGCTGGTGGTCATTCCTGCCTGCCGGTCCGTCTGCGACAGATGTGCGACCGCCCGCAGGACGCCCACCGCGGCCAGCGCCACCGCCAGCAACGGCAGCCCGCCCGCATACTGGCTGAGCGCGCCAATCAGCGAGGCGAGCGAGAAGGTCCTGACCCCGATCGGGGCCGGACCGCCGTTCTCGCCCCCGTTGCGCTCGCGCTCGATCCCGATCAGAAGACCGATGCCGAGCGCCTCGAGCAGCAGCAGGGCCTGACTTGCTTCTTCCATCATCCGATCACTGCGCCCTTCCGACTCGGCTCAGGCCATCGGGCGCGCCGCGCTTTCACCATTCCTCACTGCGCCTGCGGCCACAAGACCATCCACGCCGATATCAGGCCGCGACCAGGACGACCACGACCAGGGCCAGCAGCGGGCCGACGCAGGCGACCATGAAGATGTCGGCATAGGCCTGTCGATGGGTCAGCCGGCAGACGCTGAGCAGCGTCACCACGGCCCCGTTCTGCGGCAGCGCGTCCAGCCCGCCCGAGGCGATGGCCGCTACCCGGTGCATGACCTCGGGCGCGATCCCGGCGGCCAGACCGCGCGCCAGATAGTCGTCGCCCATGGTGGCCAGCGCGATGCTCATCCCGCCCGAGGCCGATCCGGTGATCCCCGCCAGCACGTTCATCGACAGCGCCAGCGACACCAGCGGCGACCCCGGCGCCACCCCCAGCACCGCATCGCGCACGACGGCAAAGGCGGGCAACGCCGCCACCACGGTGCCGAAGCCGACCAGGACCGCGGTGCTGAGCAGCGGCAGCGCCGCCGCACCCGCCCCGGCCGACAGGCTGTCGGTCAGCGCCGGCAGGCGGCTGCGGTTGGTCAGCACGATCAGCGCGATGGTCAGCGTCAGCGCCAGGATGATCGCCCAGACCCCGCGCACGCGCTCGAAGGTGGTTTCGCCCCAGCGCGGCTCGGCCAGAAAGGCGCTGTCGAACAGTGGCAGCACCAGCCAGACGAAAAGCCCGTTCAGCACCACCACCGCCAGGATGGGCAGCGCCGCCAGCCAGATGGGCGGCAGGTTGTCGGGCGCCACCCCGTCCTGGCGGGCCTCGGCGATGTCGAAGCCCTCGCCCTGCGCCAGTTCGCGCATCCGGCGCGACAGCGGCGCGGCGGCGACAGGCTCGGCGTCATCCGCCAGCACGCCCGACCGCGCGCGCCAGAGCAGCCAGCCCAGGCCAAAGGCCAGCATCACCGCGGCGCCAAGGAAACCCAGGCCCGGAGCGGCGAAGGCCGTGGTGCCGAAGAACGGCATCGGAATCGCGTTCTGGATCGCCGGGGTGCCGGGCAGCGCCGACATGGTGAAGGTGAAGGCCCCAAGCGCGATGGTCGCCGGGATCAGCCGCCGCGGCAGGCCGGCGCGCGCAAAGAGCTCGGCCGCCAGCGGCGCCACCGCGAAGGCCACCACGAACAGCGACACCCCGCCATAGGTCAGCACCGCGCAGGCCAGCACGACGGCGGGGATGGTGTGGGTCGGGCCCAGACGCTCGGCCAGCGAAAGCGCCAGCACCCGGGCGGCGCCGGTATCCTCCATCAGCTTGCCGAAGATCGCGCCCAGCAGGAACAGCAGCATGAACTGCACGATGAAGCTGCCCATGCCGGGCATCATCAGCTGGGTCAGCGCCGCCAGCACCGGCTCCCCGGAAAAGGCCGCCGCCAGCGCCGCCGCCAACGGTGCCGCGATCAGCACGCTGAGGCCGCGATAAACCAGCAGGATAAGCAGTCCGAGGGCGATCAGGATTCCGATCAGTCCGGTCATGGGAACTCCAGTGCGGTTGTGTCGTGCAGAGTGCTGACGCGGCCCAGACTATCCCCGTTCTGTTGCAGCCAGACGTCGGCGGCGCGTTGCCCCGCGCCGTGCAGCCGTTGCAGCAGCGACCATTCCGGGTTCATCCGGCCGCGGCCGTCGGACGCGACATCGGTTTCGGTCGCCGCGATCCGGTGCAGGCGCAGGGTGGACAGCTTGTCCAGAAGCGCCTCGCCGCACAGGAACCCCGGCGGGGCCAGAGCCAGCGCCCGGCGCAGCGTCAGGATGCCCCGGAGCTCGTTCACCAGGCTGGCGTTGAAGCTGATCTCGTTCACCCGGGCCAGGATGGCGTCGGCGTCTTCGTCCAGCGCCTCGCGCCGGGTCGGGTTCAGCTGGACGACCAGCAGGTCGTCGGC
>PNNE01000121.1 GCA_013824055.1 Rhodobacter sp.
GTCCTTCTTGGCCAGAACGGCGGCAAAGCCGTCCAGCGCGGCCTTCGCGGCCGCGTCAAGGCCCAGCACCCGGGTCAGTTCGATATCGGCGTTGAAGCCGACGAACACCGCCGCCAGGCCGACAAGGCTGTGCATCGCGGCCACAAGCTGCGGCATCTCGGTCATCTGCACGCGGTTGGCCACGACCCAGCCGATTGCCCCGCCCGCCAGCACCAGCACCAGCGACAAGGCCCAAAGCCCCGCCCCCGGCCCGATCAGAGTGGCGGCAACCGCCAGCGCCATCCCGGCCATGCCATACCAGACCGCGCGCTTGGCGCTTTCCTGGCCCGACAGCCCGCCCAGCGACAGGATGAAAAGGATCGCCGCAACGACATAGGCGGCGGTGGTGAAACCGTAATCCATCGTCGGGCTCTCCTTACGATTTCTGGAACATGGCGAGCATGCGCCGGGTGACGAGGAAGCCGCCGAAGATGTTGATCCCGGCCATGAAGATTGCCAGCGCGGCCAGCAGGATCACGATGAAGGACCCCGAGCCGATCTGCATCAGCGCGCCAAGGATGATGATCGAGGAAATCGCGTTGGTGATCGCCATCAGCGGGGTGTGCAGGCTGTGCGAGACCTTCCAGATCACCTGGAAGCCGACGAACACCGCCAGCACGAAGACGATGAAATGCTGCATGAAGCTGGCCGGTGCCACCAGGCCCACGCCCAGCAGCAGCGCGCCGCCGATCACCAGCAGGCCGACCTGGTTGCGGGTCTGCGTCCTGAAGGCCGCCACTTCCTGGGCGCGGCGCTCGGTGGGGGTCAGTTCCACCGCCTTGGGCTTGGGCTTGGCCGCTGCGATGGCCGCGATCTTTGGCGGCGGCGGCGGATAGGTCACCGCCCCCATATGCGCCGCCGTGGCGCCGCGGATCACGTCATCCTCCATGTTGTGCGCGATGATCCCGTCCTTCTTCGGCGTAAGGTCGGTCAGCATGTGGCGGATGTTGGTCGAATAGAGCGTCGAGGCCTGGGTCGCCATACGGCTGGGGAAGTCGGTGTAGCCGACGATGGTGACACCGTTGTCGGTCACGATCTTCTGGTCCGGCACCGTCAGGTCGCAGTTGCCGCCGCGTTCCGCCGCAAGGTCGATGATGACGCTGCCCGGCTTCATCAGCCGCACCATGTCCTCGGTCCACAGCTTGGGAGCCGGGCGGCCGGGGATCAGGGCGGTGGTGATGACGATGTCCATCTCGGGCGCAAGCTCGCGGAACTTGGCCAGCTGCTTTTCGCGGAACTCGGGGCTGGAGGGGGCCGCATAGCCCCCGGTCGCGGCACCGTCCTGGGTCTGCTCGAACTCCAGGAACACGAAGTTCGCGCCCATCGATTCAATCTGCTCGGCCACTTCGGGCCGCACGTCGAAGGCGTGGACGATGGCACCGAGGCTGACGGAGGTCCCGATGGCGGCCAGACCCGCCACGCCCGCGCCGACGATCAGCACCTTGGCCGGCGGCACCTTGCCCGCCGCCGTCACCTGCCCGGTGAAGAAGCGGCCAAAGTTGTTGCCGGCCTCGATCACGGCCCGATAGCCGGCGATGTTGGCCATCGACGACAGCGCGTCCATCTTCTGCGCGCGGGAAATCCGCGGCACCATGTCCATCGCCACGATGGTCAGGTTCTTCTTCGCCGCCGCTTCCAGCAACTCGGGGTTCTGCGCCGGCCAGAAGAACGAGATCAGCGTCTGCCCGTCGCTCAAGCTGGCCAGCTCTGCCGCGTCCGGCCCGCGCACCTTGACGATCACATCCGCCGCCGCGATGACCGCCGCCGCATCCGGCAGCACCTCGACCCCCGCCGCCGCATAGGCTGCGTCCGAGAACCCGGCCTTCGCGCCCGCACCCGACTGGATGCAGGTCACATGCCCCAGCTTCGCCAGTTGCAGAGCCGAATCCGGCGTCATCGCCACCCGGCTCTCGCCCGGGAAAATCTCTGTCAAAGCGCCTATCTTCACCCTTGTCCCCCGATCTGGCCTGCGCGGTCACAAACTGACCCGACGCACATATCATTGCGCAACATTATTTCAAACCCCACTTTTCCGCCCGAACCAGCGCCTTGTCCGGCTGGCCCAAAGGTCGAACTCCGGCCCGAAGGCTTCGGTCAGACGGGCCTCCTCGTCGCGGATGAAACGGGTCTGGATCAGCCAGACGAAGCTGGCGACCAGCGGCAGGGCCAGCACCGCGTCCAGCCAGAGGATCGCCCCGCTCAGGATCACCGCGTCGGCCAGATAGATCGGGTTGCGCGACCAGGCGAACATCCCGCCCGTGACCAGGGCCGAGGGGGTCCGCCGCGGGATGACGGTCGTCCGCGACCGCACCATCTGCAGCGCCGCAGCACCCAGGACCAGCGCCCCAAGCCCGACAAGCCCCGGCCCCAAAACCGAGCCACAGGCCCCGAAGACCGATGGCGAGACCAGCGACAGCACCCAGGCCGCGCCAATGTGCAGCACAAGCCAGCTGGGCGGAATGTCGATGTCGCGCAAGGTCAAAGGCACGGGCAGGCTCCTTTCCGTTTCGTCTAGACGCTGGGTCCCGCTGCCGCAAGGGCAGCTGTCGCCCTGTGCAGCTGAAACGCCGCATTCCGTCCACCGAGCCGCCGCAATAGCTTCAAGCTTGAAGTTTTTCGCACTGCACCGCATAACCGGACAAACCCGGAGGGACCCGTTCATGCCCATCGACTTTGCCGCCACCAAGGCCCTGTTCCACCTGCCCCAGGGCATTGTCTACCTGGATGGAAACTCGCTTGGCCCGATGGTCAGGACCGCGCCCGCCCGGATGCAGCAGGCGATGCAGGACGAATGGGCCGAGCTGCTGATCCGCGGCTGGAACAAGGCCGGCTGGATGGCGCAACCCTCGGTCATCGGCGACCGGATCGGCAAGCTGATCGGGGCCGCGCCCGGAACGGTGGTCCTGGGCGACACCCTGTCGATCAAGGTCTACCAGGCCCTCGCCTCGGCGCTGGAGCTGAACCCCAGGCGCCGGGTCATCCTGTCCGACACCGGCAACTTCCCCTCGGACCTTTACATGGCCGAGGGCCTCTGCCGCACGCTGGGCGGTCAGTACCGCCTGAAGACCGTCGCCCCCGAAGAGGTGATGGCCGCCATCGACGACACCGTCGCCGTGACGATGCTCACCGAGGTCGACTACCGCACCGGCCGCCGCCACCACATGGCCGAAATCACCAGGCGCGCGCATGAGTTGGGGGCGCTCACCATCTGGGATCTTGCCCACAGCGCGGGCGCGATCCCGGTGGATCTGACCGCTGCAAAGGCCGACTTTGCGGTCGGCTGCACCTACAAGTACCTGAACTCCGGCCCCGGCGGCCCGGCCTTCATCTATGTGGCCCCGGCCCATGCCGACACCGCGCGCCCTGCCCTTTCCGGCTGGCTGGGCCACGAGTCCCCCTTTGCCTTCGATCTGTCCTACCGGCCCGGCGCCGGGATCGAGAGGATGCGCGTCGGCACGCCCCCCGTGCTGCAGATCGCAGCACTGGACGCCGCGATGGCGGTCTGGGACGGCGTCGACCTGGCCGAGGTGCATGCCCAGTCACTGCGGCTGCAGGACCAGTTCATCAAGGGCGTCGAGACCCGCGCCCCCATGCTGCAGCTGGCCACCCCCCGCTCGCACCTGATGCGCGGCAGCCAGGTCAGCTTTCGCCACCCCGAAGGATATGCCATCATGCAGGCGCTGATCGCCGAGGGCGTGATCGGCGATTTCCGTGCCCCCGACATCCTGCGTTTCGGCTTCACGCCCTTGTACATCGACGAAGACGACGTCGCCCGCGCAGTCTCGGTGCTGACAAGGATCATGGACTACGGAACCTGGGACAAGCCCGAGTTCAAGCAACGCGCCCGAGTCACCTGACCGATCGGAGGGATCCATGCCGCGCCTCACGCTTCTTCTGCTGGCCCTGCTGGCAGGCACCGCCCAGGCCGAGCCGATCTCGCTTCAGCGGGGGGTGAACACGACCCTCTGGCTGGAATGGCCCAGCATTGGCGACATGCTGGTCAATCCGTCCCATCTTGAGACCTTCCCCGACGTCCGCCGTGACGTGACGCCCGCGATGTACGCAAGCCTGCTGGCCCAGGGCTTCGATTTCGTGCGGATGCCGGTCGACCCCGGCCCGCTTGTCGCCTTCGGACCGGGCGAACGGCAGGACCAGCTTCTGCAGGGCATCCGGATCGCAGCCGCGACCGCCGTGGCTGCCGGCCTCAAGGTGGTTGTCGATCTGCACCCGATCCCGCGTGGCGGTGACATCGGCGGGGTGGAAAGCATCATCGGCGACAAGTGGCCCGACTACGTCACCCTCGTCGGTCGCGTTGCCGAGGTCCTGAACGGCTTTCCCGCCGACAAGGTCGCGCTGGAGCTTCTGAACGAACCTCCCTTCGACTGCGACGCGGTCTATGGCGGCGCCCCCGCCCGCTGGCCCGCCATGCAGGCTGCGGCCCATGCCGCCGCCCGGGCCGCGGCCCCCGACATGACCATCGTCCTGACCGGCGCCTGCTGGAGCCAGGCCAACGCGCTGGCCGCGCTCGACCCGGCGCTGATCCCGGACGACAACGTGCTGTGGACCTTCCACAGCTACGAGCCGTTCCTCTTCACCCACCAGGGCGCGGGTTGGACAGGACCGCCGGCGAAACACATCTGGAACCTGCCCTATCCGCCCGCGGCCGTCACCGACGAGATTGCCGCCGAGGTCGCCGCCGCCGCCATCCAGCACATGATCGCCGAAACCGGCGCGGCCGATGTCGCGGCCATCGAGCAAGCCATCGCCGACTACCGTCAGCTGCCTGAAACCGCCGTCACCCAGGACGTGACCCGCGCCGCCGAATGGGCCGACCAGCACGGCATTCCCCGGTCACGGATCTTCCTGGGCGAGTTCGGGGCCCTGCACACCGCCGGCGACCGCAGACTGCCTCGCGAATGGTTTCACGCCTTTCTTGCCGACAAGCGCCAGGCCGCAGAGGACGCCGGGATGAGCTGGGCCGTCCTTGGCTATGTCGGCGGCATGGGCATCGCGCCCGAAGACGACCCCGAACGCCGCCTTGCCCCCGAAACCTGCGCGGCCCTGGGGCTGTCATGCGCGCCGTAGCGCTTCCTCCGCTTTGCCGCCCTTCGGGCTGGGTCGCCCTCTGGCGCCGCATGGGCAATCTGTCGATCCTGAACCGGAAGGCCCGTCTCTCCCGTTGAAACCCCTTTTCACATCGGAGACACGCGAATGACCACCTGCCCGTTCAACCCCGCCGAGGATGGCGCCCAGATGGCCTTTGACGGCCGCATGTCCTATGGCGACTACCTGCACATCGACCGCATCCTGGGCGCGCAGACCCCGCTTTCGGACGCGCATGACGAGATGCTGTTCATCATCCAGCACCAGACGTCGGAGCTGTGGATGCGGCTCGCCCTGCACGAGATCGACGCCGCCCGCCGCATGATCGCCGCCGACCGCGCGCAAGAGGCGTTCAAGATGCTGGCCCGCATCGCGCGGATCTTCGAACAGCTGAACTCGGCCTGGGACGTGCTGCGCACGATGACGCCCGCGGACTACACCACGTTCCGCGAGGCTTTGGGCCAGTCCTCGGGCTTTCAGTCCTGGCAGTACCGGCTGATCGAATACGCCGTCGGCAACCGCAACCTTGCGATGCTGAAGCCCCACGCGCACCGCCCCGACCTCATGGCGAAGCTCGAGGCCGAACTGGCCCGCCCCACCCTGTACGACGAGGCGCTGCGCCACCTTGCCCGCCAGGGCCTGCCCGTCCCGCAGGACGTCCTGACCCGCGACCTGCGGCAAACCTGGACCCCGCACCCCGGCGTGCAGGCCCTGTGGGAGACCGTCTACCGCGACCCCACCGCCCATTGGCAGGCCTATGATCTGGCCGAGAAACTGGTGGATTTCGAGGACTACTTCCGCCGCTGGCGCTTCAACCATCTGACCACCGTGGCCCGCGTCATCGGCATCAAGCGCGGCACCGGGGGCACATCGGGCGTCTCGTACCTGCGCCGGATGCTGGACGTCGAGCTTTTCCCGGAACTCTGGGCCCTGCGCACCACGCTTTGACCGGAACGCCCGCGCGCCGGACCCTGCGGCACGCGGGCAACTGTGCCTTGTAAATCAACCATTTTCACGGTCCTGTGATCCCATTCAAATCCGCGCGCGGTTTGACCTGCAAGTGACGCTCGGTTAGCGTGCCGGGGAACGGACCTGCGACATTGTGCCGGTGGGTCGATCAAGTGTGGATGCTTTCATGCTGCAGACGTCCCGTCGCCTTTTCCGACTGACCCCGGCGCTTCTGGCCGTGGCCCTGCTTGCCGCCTGCGTCGATCCTGCCGCCGGACCCACGGCGTCGACCCAGCCAATGCCCAAGGCGGGCGAGAACGTCTATGTCGCCACGATGGACGCCGGGATCCAGATTCCCGCGCTGCCGGTCGAGAAGATCCCCGAAACCCACCGCCGCCAGGTCGTCGCCTACGAGACCGATCAGCCCGTCGGCACGATCATCATCAACCCCAAGACGCGGCTGCTGTATTACGTCGTCGGCAGGAACAAGGCGATCCGCTACGGCATATCCGTCGGCCGCGCCGGGTTCGAATGGTCGGGCGAGGCGATTGTCTCCGACAAGCGGGCCTGGCCGACCTGGACTCCGCCGAAAGAGATGATCGCCCGCGACCCCAAGCTGGCCAAGTGGGAAAATGGCCAGCCCGGCGGTCCGACCAATCCGCTTGGGGCCCGCGCGATCTATCTGACCTCGGGCGGCAAGGACTATGGCTACCGCATCCACGGGACGCCGGAATGGCAATCCATCGGCCGCAATGCCTCGTCCGGCTGTATCCGGATGATCAACCAGGACGTGATGGACCTTTACAGCCGTCTGACAGGGGGCGAGAAGGTCATCGTCCTGACCGCCGCGGGCGAAATGCCGAAGGGTCTTTTTATCCCCAAGCCTCCCGCGCCGAAGGTGGCGGCAAAGCCCAAAGCCGCTGCTCCGGTCGTGGTGCCTGCGGGCGCCGTTCCGGCCCTGAAGGTGCTGCCGACGCCGTCGATCGCCACCGGCACGCCTGTCGCGGCGCCCGCAGTCGCACCCGCCGCGGCCCCAGCCGCCGCCACCGCACCGGCTGCCACGGAGGCGGCCTGCACCGTTGCGCTGGTCAACGGCGCCTGCCCGCCGGGGAACTGAACCGCGACCGGAAACGCACAGGGGGCGCCCACCGGCGCCCCCTTCGTCATTTCAGGCCCTTCACTTCAGCCAGCGGTCGTAATCGCTGACCAGAAGATGCCAGGGCGCCTCGTCCTCTTCGATGTCGGCAAAGCGCCCGATCGGCTCGCGGAAGATGTTGTCGGTCAGATCGTCGTTCACCGTCGAGACCTCGCCGATCAGCACATCGCCGCCCTCGCCCCAGAAGGCGTGCCAGTCGCCCGGCATCAGCGTCACGCTTTCACCGGGCGCGAGCCTGAGCTTCGTCCCCGGCCCGTAAGGCGTGTCGATCCCGTCGCAGCGCACCATCCCGCCCTTGTCCCAGGCGAAGTTGCCGGTGTCGTCGCTGCCGTAAAGCTCGATCACCAGCGTCGCCCCGCCGCGGTTGATGATGTCCTCGGCCTTGATGACATGGGTGTGCATCGGCGAAAGCTGGTCCTGGCGGCTGATCAGCAGCTTTTCCGCATAGCACATGCCGCCGCCGCGCTGCAGGTCGGCCAGACGCCCGTTGCGCAAGGTGAACAGGAACAGCCCCATCTCGTCGAACCGGCCCTGGCCATAGTCGGTGATGTCCCAGCCGCAGCGCGCATCGATGATGGCACTGACATCCTTGCGCGCCTTGAACTGGTCGGGGGACCAGTTGGCAAAGGGCGGCAGCACGAAACCGTAGTGCCGGATCATGTCGTCCGCCGCGCGCATGATCTCGTTGATGCGTGACCGTTTCATGCTGTCTCCTCCCGGTTTTCGGGCACTATAACGATTGCGGAAGCGGCCACAAACGCTTGTCTACCGCTTGCCGAAGATCGAGCCCAGGATGCCCCGCACCAGGGCCTGCCCCGACCTGGTCCCCAGCTGCCGGGCGAAACTCTTGGCAAAGGCGGTGCCGATGGAATCCGACCGGCCCGAGGTGGCGGTCCGCTTCGGCTTGTCCGCGCCATAGCCGTCCGCATCATAGCGCCGCGCCCGCTCGAATTCGCGCTTGTCCTCGGCCTGACGTTCTTCCAGCCTGGCGGCATCGCGCGCGGCCGCTTCAGCCCTGGCGCGAAGCCTCTCGAAGGCGCTGTCGCGGTCCAGCACCTGCTCGTATTTCCCCCGCACCGGAGACCCCGCGATCACCGCCGCCCGCGTCGCCTCGTCCAGCGGGCCAAGCTGGCTGGACGGAGGCCGCACCAGCGTCCGCTCTGCGATCCCCGGTATCCCCTTCGCCTCCAGCATCGACGTCACCGCCTCGCCAGTGCCGACGTCACGGATCGCCTCGTCGATCTTGAAACGCGGGTTCGGCCGGTAGGTCTCGGCCGCCTTG
>PNNE01000346.1 GCA_013824055.1 Rhodobacter sp.
GACCACGGCACAGGGCGACGCCGCCACCAGCAGCGTGGCCGAGCGATAGAGCGCCTCGCCCGCCTCATGGCCCAGGGCCCGAAAGCCGAACCAGGACAGGATCGCGCCGAGCAGCACCGCGATGGTGTAGCGCTGGCCGAACCAGTCCGAAAACCGCTCGGACGGCGATTTCATCGCCTGCGCCTCGGTCACCAGCTGGATCATCCGCGCGACGGTGCTGGTGGCCAGCCCGCGCGTCACCTCGACCGTCAGGATGCCGTCCAGGTTCACTGTCGCCTCGTGAACCGGGTCGCCCGCCGCCTTGCGCACCGGGGCCGATTCCCCCGTGACCGTGCTTTCGTCCAGATGGCCCGAGCCCTCGGCCACCCGTCCATCCACCGGCACCCGCGCGCCGGGGCGCAGGATGACGCGGTCACCGGGGACAAGGTCGGCCACCGGCACCTCGACCACGCCCGCTGGCCCCCACCGCAGCGCGGTCTCGGGGCGCAGGTGCATCAGCGCCTCGACCGCGCGGCGGGCCTTGCCCATCGCCCGACGCTCCAGCGTCTGCGACAGCGAGAACAGCGCCAGCAGCACCGCGCCTTCCAGCGCCGCCCCCACCAGGGCCGCCGCCAGGGCCGCCACGACCATCAGCAGGTCGATGTCCAGCCGGTGATCGCGCCAAAGCTCGGCCAACGCCCGGCGCAGCGCCGGCAGGCCGCCGGTCAGGAACGACAGCCCCAGCGCCCCCCAGACCAGACCGGCCGGCAAGGGCTGCAGGAAGGCGTCCAGCGACGCGATGCCAAGGCCGATCCAGCACAGGATCGTCAGGTGAAGGTCCGAGCCCTGGTCACGATCCGCCGTCTGTCCGGACACCGATGATCTCCCCTTTGCGACGCACAGCGTCGTGCAGCACAGCGTAAAGGGCAAGCTCCTGCCCGGTCCAAGGTTTTCCCTTGACCCCGACCCCGACCCGGTCGAAACAGCCGCATGGCGACTGGAACCCTGACGATTGACCTCGATGCGATTGCCGCGAACTGGCGCGCGCTGGACCGGATGTCCGGTGCGGGCGTGCAGACGGCGGCGGTGGTGAAGGCCGATGCCTACGGGCTGGGCGTGACGCGGGTGGCCCGCACTCTGGCCGCGGCGGGCGCCCGGCGGTTCTTCGTGGCCCAGGCCGAGGAAGGGGCGGCGGTCCGTCAGGCCCTGGGTCAGGGACCGCAGATCGCGATCCTGTCGGGTCACATGCCCGGCGATACCGAGATGATCCATGACCTGGATCTGACGCCGATGCTGAACAGCCTGGAGCAGATCACCCGCCATCTGGAAGCGCTGCCGGGCCACCCGTTCGGCGTGCAGCTGGACACCGGCATGAACCGCCTGGGCGTCGAGATGCTGGAATGGCAGGCCGTGGCGCCGATCCTGGTCGATGCCGGGCCAGAGCTGCTGATGAGCCACCTTGCCTGCGCGGACGAACCCGACCATCCGCTGAACGAGGCCCAGCTTCGCACCTTCCTCGAGATGACCGACGGCACCGGCCTGCCCCGCAGCCTTGCCGCGACTGGCGGCATCCTGCTGGGTCCGCGCTATCATTTCGACCTGACCCGCCCCGGCGTCGGCCTGTATGGCGGCCTGCCGCATGAGGCCGCGATCCCCGCCCTGACCCTGTCGCTGCCGGTGATCCAGACCCGCGAGGTCGCCCCGGGAGAGACGGTGGGCTATGGCTGCGCCTGGGTCGCGGACCGGCCCTCGGTCATCGCCACGATCGCCGCGGGATACGCCGACGGCCTGCCCCGGACGCTGTCGAACCAGGCGCAGCTGTGGGACGGCGACACGCCCTGCCCGCTGGTCGGCCGCGTGTCGATGGACATGATCACGGTGGACATCACCCATCTGCCCGAGGTGCCGCGCAGCCTGGACATCCTGGGACCGAACCAGCCCGTCGACGTGCTGGCCGAGATGGCCGGGACCATCGGCTACGAACTGCTGACAGCACTTGGCCCCCGCTACACCCGCCGCTACCAGGAGCGCAGCGCATGATCGAGGCGACCCTGGGGTCGCTGGGCCGTCCGGTCCTGCAGGCCGTCGCGGCAGTCGGCCGGGTGGCGCTGTTCGCGCTTCAGGTCGTGGGCCACATCCTGCGCCCGCCCTTCTACCTGCGCGAGCTTGGGTCCTCGCTTGTGCAGATCGGCTGGCATTCGCTGCCCGTGGTCGGCCTGACCGCGATCTTCACCGGGGGCGCGCTGGCCCTGCAGATCTATGCCGGCGGCTCGCGCTTCAACGCCGAATCGGTCGTGCCCTCGATCGTCGCCATCGGCATGACGCGCGAGCTTGGTCCGGTGCTGGGCGGTCTGATGGTCGCCGCGCGCGTCGCCTCGTCGATTGCCGCCGAAATCGGGACGATGAAGGTCACGGAACAGATCGACGCCCTGGTGACGCTGTCGACCAACCCGTTGAAATACCTGGCCGTCCCGCGCGTTGTGGCTGCAACCCTGGCGATGCCGGTTCTGGTGGCCGTGGGCGATGCCATCGGGATCATGGGCGGCTGGCTGGTCGGGATCACCCGGCTGGACTTCAACTCGGCCGCCTATCTGAAGAACACCGTGGACTTTCTGGAGGTCTGGGACATCGGCTCGGGCCTGGTGAAGGGCGCGGTCTTCGGCTTCATCGTGGCGCTGATGGGGTGCTACCACGGCATGAACTCGGCCCGCGGCGCGCAAGGCGTGGGGGCTGCGACCAAGGCCGCCGTGGTGTCGGCCAGCGTGCTGATCCTGGCCGCGAACTACATCCTGACCGAAGCGT
Organism: Rhodobacter sp.; assembly: GCA_013824055.1. Taxonomy (GTDB): domain Bacteria; phylum Pseudomonadota; class Alphaproteobacteria; order Rhodobacterales; family Rhodobacteraceae; genus Tabrizicola. The sequence goes on from PNNE01000346.1 coordinate 2,782, forward strand.
TCTTCTCGTCATGATCGAACTTGCCCAGGTGCAAAAGCGGTTTGGCGAGAACCGGGTGCTGCAGGGGGTGACCCTGACCATCGCCTCGGGGACCTCGATGGTGATCATCGGCGGGTCGGGGACGGGCAAGTCGGTGCTGCTGAAGTGCATCCTCGGCCTCGTGCGCCCCGACAGCGGGATGATCACGCTGGACGGCCAGGACGTCACCAAGGCCGACCGCGACGCCTTCCTCGCGCGGTTCGGGATGCTGTTCCAGGGCGGCGCGCTGTTCGACTCGCTGCGGGTCTGGGAGAATGTCGCCTTCCGCCTGCTGCGCGGTCCGAAGGCGCTGCCGAAGGCGCAAGCGCGCGAGATCGCCATCGAGAAGCTGCGCCGCGTCGGCCTGAAACCCGCGACCGCCGACCTGTTCCCGGCCGAGCTGTCAGGCGGCATGCAAAAGCGCGTGGGCCTGGCCCGCGCCATCGCGGCGGAACCCGAGATCATCTTCTTCGACGAGCCCACCACGGGGTTGGACCCGATCATGGCCGGTGTGATCAACGACCTGATCCGGGAGATCGTGGTCGAGATGGGCGCCACCGCGATGACCATCACCCACGACATGTCCTCGGTCCGCGCGATTGCCGACAATGTGGCGATGCTGCATGGCGGCGTGATCCGCTGGACCGGGCCGGTCGGGGAAATGGACGCCACACCAGACCCTTACGTGCAACAGTTCATCCACGGGCGGGCGGAAGGGCCGATCGAGGCCGTGCGATGAGCAGGGGATGCGGCCGTTGAAGTACCTCAACCTCGCCCTGCTGATCCTTTTCCCCATCGCCTGGTTCGCGCCGCTGCTGCGGGCCGCACTGCTGCCGATCTTCGGCATGGACGAGATCAGCCTCATCACCGGGTTGCAATCGCTGTGGGGCACTGACGCGGCTCTGGCGCTGCTGGTCACCTTCCTTGCGATCTTTGCCCCCTATGCCAAGACCATCGGCCTGGCGCTGCTGCACTGGAACCTGCTCTCCGCCAGGACGCTGCCGACTTTGGAAATCCTGGGGAAACTGGCGATGGCCGACGTCTTCCTGATCGCGCTTTACATCGTCATCGCGAAGGGCGCCGGGCATGTGACGATCGAGACCGCCTGGGGCCTTTACCTCTTCACCGGCTGCATCCTGGCGCAGGTCCTGATCGCGTGGAAGTCGAAGCCCACCGCCTGAGCCGGGTGCGACCCAAATTCCTTCTTCAAGGAATTTTGCAAGAATTTTCCTTAAAATTCTTGTCGCCCAACCGCCTTGATACTGCCCAAAAGTCCGGCCACTGTCCCGCATCATGAAACAGACCGCTTCATTCACCTGCACTGTCTGCGGTGCCGCCTATCGCAAATGGACCGGCAAATGCGATGCCTGCGGCGGGTGGAACACTGTTGCGGAAGAGGCCCCGCTGTCGACCGGCCCCAGATCGCTGGGGGCCAAGGGCCGACCGATTGCGCTGTCCGACCTGGCGACCGAGGAAGCCGCCCCGCCCCGCGCGTCATCGGGGATCGACGAGCTGGACCGGGTGCTGGGTGGCGGCCTGGTGCCTGCCTCGGCCATCCTGGTCGGCGGCGATCCGGGGATCGGGAAGTCGACGCTTCTGCTGCAAGCTGCCGCAAGTTTCGCCCGCAAGGGTCTGAAATGCCTTTATATATCCGGCGAAGAGGCGGCCGCCCAGGTCCGGATGCGGGCGCAGCGCCTTGGCCTGACCGACGCAGCCGTCCAGCTGGGCGCCGAGACCAACCTGCGCGACATCCTGACCACGCTGGATGCCGAACGCCCGGCGCTGGCGGTCATCGATTCGATCCAGACCATGTGGCTGGACAGCATCGAGGCGGCACCGGGAAGCGTGTCGCAGGTCCGCGCCTCGGCGCATGAACTTGTGACCTTCGCCAAGCGGCGCGGCGTGGCGGTCATCCTGGTCGGCCACGTCACCAAGGACGGCCAGATCGCCGGGCCAAGGGTCGTCGAGCACATGGTCGACACCGTGCTTTACTTCGAGGGCGAGCGTGGCCACCAGTTCCGCATCCTGCGCGCGGTGAAGAACCGCTTCGGCCCGGCGGACGAGATCGGGGTCTTCGAGATGACCGGCGGCGGCCTGGCCGAGGTCCCGAACCCCTCGGCCCTGTTCCTGGCCAACCGCGACCAGCCCGCCCCAGGCTCTGCGGTCTTTTCCGGGATCGAGGGCACCCGCCCCGTCCTGACCGAGATCCAGGCCCTCGTTGCCCCCTCGACCCTTGCCAGCCCGCGCCGAACGGTCGTCGGCCTGGACAGCGGACGGGTTTCCACGATCCTGGCCGTGCTGGAGGCGCGCTGCGGCATCCCCTTCGCCGGCCTTGACGTGTTCCTGAATGTCGCCGGAGGCCTTCGGGTCAGCGAACCCGCCGCCGACCTTGCCGTCGCCGGGGCGCTTTTGTCCGCGCGCGAGGATGTGGCAATCCCGCCCGACATGGTGCTTTTCGGAGAGATCAGCCTTTCCGGGGCCTTGCGTCCGGTGGGCCAAACGGAAAACAGGTTGAAAGAAGCCTCGAAACTTGGTTTCTCACAGGCGACTGTGCCCTCCCATTCGAAGATCGAGGGGGCCACAGGTCTGACGGTCCGGCAGATGCCCGACCTGACGGCGTTCGTGGGCGAAATGTTCGGGGCGGGATAAGCCCTTGCAAAGAATGGGAACGGGGACGTAAACGATGGAAAATCTGACCGCAGTCGATGGTGGTGCGGCGCTTATCATCATCATTTCGGCCATTCTCGCCTTTTCGCGCGGGCTGGTCCGCGAGCTGATGGCGATCCTCGGCTGGATCGGGGCCGCCATCGCCGCATTCTACTTCGCCCCCGGCGTGCAGCCCCTGGTCAAGGAGCTGCCCGTGGTCGGCGAGTTCCTGTCCGACAGCTGCGAGCTTTCCGTGGTCGCGGCCTTTGCCGGCGTCTTCGTGATCGGCCTGATCGTCGCCGCCCTTTTCACCCCGCTCTTCGCCGGAGCCGTCCAACGCTCCGCGCTTGGCGGCATCGACCAGGCGCTTGGCTTTCTGTTCGGTGCGGCACGCGGCATCCTGCTGATCGCCATCGCCTTCATCGTCTATGACCGCGTGCTTGCGGGCCAGCAGATCGCGATGATCGACAACTCGCGCACCGCGCTGGTCTTCGCCAATTTCCAGGCCCAGATCGACCAGAGCATCCCCACGGACGCGCCGGGCTGGATCGTCGACCGCTACAACGAGCTGACCAATGTCTGCGCCCCGGGCGGTGCCCCGGTGATCGATGCGGCCCCCGCACCCCAGGCCCCCGCACCCCAGCCTCCCGCGACCCAGGCTCCTGCAACCAATCCGTGATGCGGCAGGGCGTTTCGGGGCGTGACAGCCCCGAACCGCTGCCTTAAACAGCGGGCCTAAGCCTAAGGTAGGATTCGGACGCATGGCCCCTTTCCGCTCACACCCCTTCGATGACGACAAGCTGAAGGAGGAATGCGGGATTTTCGGTGTGGTCGGCGTGGCAGACGCGTCGAACTTCGTGGCGCTTGGCCTGCACGCGCTGCAGCACCGGGGGCAAGAGGCGGGCGGGATCGTCAGCTACCATCCCGACCACGGCTTCAACTCGGCCCGCCGCTTCGGTTACGTCCGCGACAACTTCACCAAGGCCGACGTGATGGACACGCTGCCGGGGTCGCTGGCGATCGGGCACGTCCGCTATTCCACCGCCGGGTCCAAGGGGGCCACCGCGATCCGCGACGTGCAGCCCTTTTTCGGCGAATTCTCGATGGGTGGCTGCGCCATCGCGCACAACGGCAACCTGACCAATGCCGCCGCCCTCCGGCGTGAGCTGATCGAGCGCGGGTCGATCTTCCAGTCCTCGTCGGACAGCGAATGCATCATCCATCTGATGGCGCGGTCGATCCAGAAGACGCTGGCCGAACGCATCAAGGACGCACTGCGCCGGGTGGAGGGCGCGTTCAGTGTCGTCGCGATGACCCGCACCAAGCTGATCGGCGTGCGCGACCCGCTGGGCGTGCGGCCGCTGGTCCTGGGCCGGATCGGCGACCACGGCTGGGCGCTGTCGTCGGAAACCTGCGCGCTTGACATCATCGGCGCCGATTTCGTGCGCGAGATCGAACCCGGCGAAATGGTGGTGATCGAGGGCAACAAGGTCGAATCGACCCGCCCCTTCGCCCCCGCAAAGTCGCGGTTCTGCATCTTCGAGAACGTCTATTTCAGCCGCCCCGACAGCATCATCGGCGGCCGCTCGGTCTATGAGACCCGCCGCCAGATCGGCGTCGAACTGGCGATCGAAGCCCCGGTCGATGCCGATCTGGTCTGTCCGGTTCCAGACAGCGGCACGCCCGCCGCCATCGGCTACAGCCAGCAATCCGGCATTCCCTACGCGATGGGGATCATCCGCAACCAGTACATGGGCCGCACCTTCATCGAACCCACCGACCACATCCGCAACATGGGCGTGCGGCTGAAGCTGAACGTCAACCGGGCGCTCATCAAGGGCAAGCGGGTGATCCTGGTCGACGACTCGGTCGTGCGCGGCACCACCAGCCGCAAGATCAAGGACATGATCCTCGAGGCGGGTGCCGCCGAGGTCCACTTCCGCATCGCCTCGCCCCCCACCGCCTGGCCCTGCTTTTACGGTGTCGACACGCCCGAACGCTCCAAGCTCCTCGCCGCGACGATGAGCGAAGACGAGATGCGCGACTGGATCGGGGTCGATTCCCTGAAGTTCGTCTCGCTCGACGGCCTTTACCGAGCGGCAGGCGAGGCCGCTGGCCGCGACATGGCCGCCCCGCAGTTCTGCGACGCCTGCTTCTCGGGCGACTACCCGGTGGCCCCCTCGGACAAGATCGAGGAAGGCTTCCAGATGAAGGCGGCGGAATAGGTCTTGGCGCTGGCCCCCGACTGGCCCCTGACCGGCGCCGGCAAGGAATTCGCGACACCGATGTCCGCGGCGGCAAGGCGGTCGCGGGCGTGCCAACGGTCGGCGGCTTTCGCCCCAAAGACCTGGCGCCATGCCTTCTGTGCCGGAACGGCGGCACGGTGACCCAAGGTCAAGAAAGGCAGCCACCGGACCGCTGCCACCTGCACGGCCGCTTGGTGCTGCCGGTCCGGGGCACCGCCGCGTCCGTCGGCTGCCACCTGACCCCTTGCCCTTTCATCCTTGGACAAATATCCCCGCCAGAGGCTCTGCCGCCGGCCAGAAGGACCACGCCATGACCCAGAAGATCGCCCCCAGAGTTGCCCTTGTCACCGGTGCCTCGCGCGGGCTTGGTTTCGCCATCGCGGAACAACTGGCTCTGCGTGGCTGGCACCTGGTCGCCGTCGCCCGCACTGTGGGCGGCCTGGAAGAGCTGGACGACCGGGTGAAGCAGGCTGGCCTGCCGGGGGCGGGCGGCCTGACGCTGGCGCCGATGGACGTCACCAGTGACGACGCGATGCGGCACCTTTGCCGCAGCATCCACGATCGCTGGGGTGGCCTTGGCCTCTGGGTCCATGCGGCGATCCACGCGGCCCCATTGGCGCCTGCGGGCCACATCGACCAGAAGGACTGGGAGAAATCTCTGGCGACCAACACCCGCGCCACCGGGATGCTGATCCCGATGGTAGAGCCGCTGCTCCGCGCCCATGACGGAACCGCGCTGTTCCTGGACGATCCCCGCGCCGGTCAGCCCTTCTTCGGCTCTTA
>PNNE01000074.1 GCA_013824055.1 Rhodobacter sp.
TTTAGCTGGAAGGCTACCATGACAGACCTGACTCCGCCGGCCAAGCGCCCGGCCAATCCGCGCTTCTCTTCTGGCCCCTGCGCCAAGATCCCCGGTTATTCCCTTGACATGCTGGCCGACGCGCCCCTTGGCCGCTCGCACCGTGCCGCCGTCGGCAAGGCCAAGCTGCGCGAGGCGATCGACCTGACCCGCGACATCCTTGGCGTGCCAGCCGACTACCGCATCGGCATCGTTCCCGCCTCGGACACCGGGGCGGTCGAGATGGCGATGTGGTCGCTGCTGGGCGCACGTCCGGTCGAGATGCTGGCCTGGGAGTCGTTCGGCGAGGGCTGGGTCACCGACGCGGTCAAGCAGCTGAAGCTGGATGCCACCGTCCGCAAGGCCCCCTACGGCCAGATCGTCGATTTCGCCGAGGTGGATTTCGACCGCGACGTGGTCTTCACCTGGAACGGTACGACCTCGGGCGTTCGCCTGGCCAGCGGCGACGCGATCCCTGCCAGCCGCGCGGGCCTCACGATCTGCGACGCGACCAGTGCGGCTTTCGCGATGGACCTGCCCTGGGACAAGCTCGACGTCACCACCTTCTCCTGGCAGAAGGTCCTGGGCGGCGAGGGCGCGCATGGCGTCATCATCCTGTCGCCCCGCGCCGTCGAACGGCTGGAGACCTACGCCCCCGCCTGGCCGCTGCCAAAGATCTTCCGGCTGACCGCCAAGGGCAAGCTGATCGAGGGCATCTTCCAGGGCGAGACGATCAACACCCCGTCCATGCTGGCGAACGAGGATTACCTCGTGGCGCTGAAATGGGCGCAGTCCATCGGCGGCCTGCCCGCCCTGATCGCCCGCGCCAATGCCAACGCCAAGGTCGTGCACGACTTCTGCGCGGCAAACCCCTGGATCGCCAATCTGGCCGAAGATCCGGCGACGGCCTCGACCACCAGCGTCTGCCTCAGGTTCACCGACCCGCGCATCACCGACGGCGAGGCCTTCGCCAAGGCCGTCGCCAGGCGGATCGAGAAGGCGGGCGCGGGCTTCGACCTTGGCGCCTACCGCGACGCGCCGCCGGGCCTGCGGATCTGGTGCGGCTCGACGGTCGAGACGGCGGATGTCCGGGACCTGATGCCCTGGATCGCCCATGCCTTCCACGCCGAGATCGCGGCGCAGGCGCAGGCCGCCTAGGTGACCCCGCCCCGGACCTGATCCGGGGCCTGCCCCGGACCTGATCCGGGGCCTCCCTTCATCCCAAGAGGTCCCGGATCAAGTCCGGGACGCGTTGTCACCGAACACACAGGTTCACGAAATGCCCAAAGTCCTGGTTTCCGACGAACTCTCCGAAACCGCCGTCCAGATCTTCCGCGATCGCGGGATCGCGGTCGACTACCTGCCGAAGCTTGGCAAGGACAAGGATGCGCTTGCCGCCGTCATCGACCAGTATGACGGCCTTGCCATCCGTTCGGCCACCAAGGTCACCGAAAAGCTGCTGGAACGCGCCACCAACCTCAAGGTCGTCGGCCGCGCCGGGATCGGGGTCGACAATGTCGACATTCCGGCCGCGTCCAAGAAGGGCGTCATCGTGATGAACACGCCCTTCGGCAATTCCATCACGACGGCGGAACATGCCATCGCGATGATGTTCGCCGTGGCCCGTCAACTGCCCGAGGCGAACGCCTCGACCCATTGCGGCAAGTGGGAAAAGTCCAAGTTCATGGGGGTCGAGCTGTTCAACAAGACCCTCGGCGTGATCGGGGCGGGCAACATCGGCGGCATCGTCTGCGACCGCGCGGTGGGCCTGCACATGAAGGTCATCGCCTATGACCCCTTCCTGTCGGAGGATCGCGCCAGGACCCTGGGCGTCCAGAAGGTCGAACTGGACGAGCTGCTGGCGCGTGCCGATTTCATCACCCTCCACGTCCCGCTGACCGACAAGACCCGCAACATCCTGTCGGCGGAGAACCTGGCGAAAACCCGGAAAGGCGTGCGCATCATCAACTGCGCCCGGGGTGGCCTGATCGACGAGGCAGCCCTGGCCGAGGCCCTCAGGTCCGGCCATGTCGCCGGGGCGGCGCTGGATGTGTTCGAAACCGAACCCGCCACCGAAAACCCGTTGTTCAACCTGCCGAACGTGGTCTGCACCCCGCATCTTGGCGCGGCCACCACCGAGGCGCAGGAAAACGTGGCGCTGCAAGTGGCCGAGCAGATGGCCGACTACCTGCTGACCGGCGCGGTGCAGAACGCGCTGAACATGCCGAACGTCACCGCGGAAGAGGCCGCCGTGATGGGCCCCTGGATTCAGCTTGCCAGCCACCTTGGCAGCTTCATCGGCCAGATGACGGAAGAGCCGATCAAGGCGATCAACATCCTCTATGACGGCTCGGTCGCCGAGATGAACCTGGCCGCGCTGAACCAGGCGGTGATTGCCGGCGTGCTGAAAGCGCAGAACCCGGACGTGAACCTCGTCTCCGCCCCCGTGGTGGCGAAAGAGAAGGGCATCCAGGTCTCGACCACCCGGCAGGAAAAGACCGGGGTCTTCGACGCCTACATCAAGGTCACGATGGTCACCGACAAGCGCGAACGCTCGGTCGCGGGAACCTGCTTTTCCGACGGCAAGCCCCGCTTCATCCAGATCAAGGGCATCAACGTCGACGCCGAGATCGGCCGGCACATGCTCTACACCGCCAACGAGGACGTGCCGGGCATCATCGGCCTCCTGGGCATGACGATGGGCAAGAACAACGTCAACATCGCGAACTTCACCCTGGGCCGGTCGGGCATCGGCCAGGATGCCATCGCGATCCTCTACCTCGACCAGCCGATCGACCCGCGCGTGATCGAGACGCTGGAGGGCACCGGCATGTTCAGCCAGGTCAAGGCCTTGCAGTTCGACGTCGCCTGACCCGCCCCGCCTCGGCCGGGCATCCGCCTGGCCGAGGCCGACATGCTGCTCGCCGACCTCGCTCACGCCCCCGCCGATCTTGCGGCGCAGGTCCGGCGACGCCGCGCTCGACCGCTGCCGGATGCTTCCCGCCCCCGACGCCCGACCGCTCTTGCCCTTTCACTTTTGCGCAAATATCCCACGGGGGTCCGGGGGTGTGAACCCCCCGGAAGTAGCCAAGGACACCCCGGCATGCACCTCTACGCCATCGGCGACATCCATGGTCACCTGAAGCTTCTGCAGGCCGCCCACGACCTGATCGCCGACGACATGGCCCGTCACGGCCAGGGACAGGTGATCCACGTCGGCGACCTTGTCGACCGCGGGCCCGACAGCTGTGGCGTGATCGACTACCTTTGCCGGGGCCAGGCGCGGGGCGAGGACTGGGTGGTCCTGAAGGGCAACCATGACCGGATGTTCCGCCGCTTCCTGGACAATCCCGATGACCCCGAACCCGGCCTGCGCTCCACCTTCAGCTGGCTTCATCCCCAGATTGGCGGGCCTGCGACGCTGGCGTCCTACGGCGTCTCCAGGGCCGCCGACCGGCCGATCCCGAAGGTCCATGCCGACGCCCTTGCCGCGGTCCCGCAGGCGCATCGCGATTTCCTTGCGGCCCTGCCCGCGATGCACCGGGCCGGGGACAGCCTCTTTGTCCACGCCGGCCTGCGCCCCGGCGTGCCGCTGGACCAGCAAAGCGAGACCGACCTGGTCTGGATCCGCGACCTCTTCCTGATCGAGGTGGAAAGCTTCGGCCCCCTCGTCGTCCACGGCCACACGGCCATCGACCAGGCCACCCATTACGGCAACCGCATCAACCTCGACAGCGGGGCGGCCTATGGCGGGCCGCTCTCGGCCGTGGTGATCGAGGGGCGTGAGGCTGCTCTCCTGACCCCCCAGGGCCGCAAGAAACTGCCCGGCCCGCCGCCCATGCTGTTCGGGAACGGCTAGGGATGCTCGCGCCGGATCAGGCGCTTGACCGACCGGCCGCCCAGATAGCCGAAGACCACTGTCGCCAGCCCCACCACCTCGGCAATCGCCGGGCCTTCCGGCAGGCCGCGCAGCGCCAGGGCGACGCCGGTCAGGGCAAAGCCCCCCGCGCTGGCACAAAGCCAGAACCACAACTCACCCCGCGTCGGGCCGAAACGCCACGGGTTTCTGTCGTCCATCCGCGCCTCCTGCGCCTTTGCCACAACGGTCCACAAACTTCCCGACCTCCGGCATGCCGCGCTTTACCGACGGCGCGGGCCATGATTGCCTGCCCCGCATGACAGCCAGCGCCCGGAACCGCCTGACCCCGATCCTGATCACTCTCGGGATCACGCTTCTTACGGCCGGCTACCTGTTGTGGATCGGTCGAGAGCCGATCTGCAAATGCGGCCATGTCAGCCTCTGGCACGGCCAGGTGGTCAGTGCCGAGAACTCGCAGCACCTGACGGACTGGTACACCCCCAGTCACATCATCCACGGCTTCCTGTTCTACGGCGCGCTCTGGCTGGTGGCGCGGCGGCTGTCCTTCGGCTGGCGGCTTTCGATCGCGACGCTGGTCGAATGCGCCTGGGAGATCGTCGAGAATTCGGATGCGGTGATCGAACGCTACCGGACAGTGACGATCTCGCTGGACTACTACGGCGACAGCGTCATCAACACGGTCTTCGACGTCTTCGCGATGATCCTGGGCTTCTGGCTGGCGTCCAGGCTGCCGGTCTGGGCCACTGTCGCGCTGATCCTGGTGTTCGAGATCGGGACCATGTGGATCATCCGCGACGGGCTGGCACTGAACGTGCTGATGCTGCTCTGGCCGCAGGACTGGATCGCCACCTGGCAGGCCGGGCGCTGACCGGGCAGTCTTTGCAGAATTCCGTCAGACCCGCATCCGTCGCAGGGACAGCAGCGCCGCGACCGTGGCCGTCCCCAGCAGCGCCGCGCTGACCCAGAAGAAGCCCCGGTCCCCCATGCCTGGCAGCAGCGGCGCCAGCACCAGCGGCGTCACGATCGCGCCCACCAGGCCCGAGGCGACGATGGTCGGCGGCACCCGGCTATCCTCGCCCATCTTGCCGCTGGCCGTCACGTAATAGCCCGGAAAGAACACCCCGGCCGAGGCCCCCATCGCCACGAAGAACACCGCGGGGGAAAGCGTGGCCGCCCCCAGCGCAAAGACCGCCGCCGAACCGATGGACAGGGTGTAAAGCACGAAGGGCTCGACCCGGTGGGCCACGAAGATCAGCGCGACCCTGGCCAGGAGGAAGACCACGAAGAACAGGCTCAGCAGCTCGGAGGCCCGTGTCTCCTCCACCCCCGCCCGGATCAGTGCGCTGGGGCCAAGACCCGCCAGGCTCGCCTCCATCCCGATGGCCAGCGCCCCGAAGGCCAGGATGCCCCAATGCGGCCGGAACGCCTTGACCGGGCCCGACTGCGCCACCACCTCGCGCCCCGCCGATCCGGCCAGCGCCCAGATCACTGCCAGCGCCACGGCCAGGACGCCGAAAGTCAGGGCCGGATCGCTGCCCAGCCAGACGAAGGCCAGCGGCGCGGCGATGGCGCCCACGCCGAAGGTCGCGTTCAGCAGGCTCAGCATCGACGGCCCCCTGACCCCGAAGGCCCGCATGACCCGAGGGTTGAACACCGCCGTCGCCATGCCGTAGCCCACTCCGAACAGCACGCCTCCCACCAGGGTCAGTGCCCAGTTCGGGCTGACCGCCATCAGCCCGGTGCCCGCCGCCATCGCCGCCAGCGTCGGCCGGGGCCCGATCCGCGCGCCCTTGAAGTACATCACCCCGACGCCCAGGAAGCAGCCACCCCACAGCAGGGCGACAAACAGCCCCGCCTCGCCCTGCCCCAGTGCAAAGTCGCGCATGTAAACCGGCAGGGCCGGCCCGAACAGCGCCTGCCCCGCACCCATCATCACGAAGGTCGCCACTCCGACGAAAAGCAGCGCCGCATGGGCCCGGATCAGGTCTTTCACGTCGCTCTCCCGCTGGTGCGCCTGATCTCCCTTGACTGTTAGCGCATGTCAATGCCGCCCGTGACGCGACGCCCCCTCTGCAACGGCCCGGACTTCGTGCAGACTGTCGGCGAATCCCCGGAGGCCCGCATGACCGACATCCACATCCTCTCCGCCGCACGCACCGCCATCGGCAGCTTCGGCGGCGCGCTGGCGACCCTTGCGCCCATCGACATCGCCACCCATGCGGCCAAGGCCGCCCTCTCCCGCGCCGGGGTCGAAGGCGCCCGGATCGGCCAGGTCGTCATGGGCCACGTCATCAACACCGAGCCGCGCGACATGTACCTCAGCCGCGTCATGGCGATGAACGCGGGTATTCCCGAGACGACGCCGGCGCTGAACGTCAACCGCCTGTGCGGCTCGGGCGCGCAGGCCATCGTCTCGGCGGTGCAATCGCTGATGCTGGGCGACGCCGAGATGGCGCTCGCCGGGGGGGCCGAATGCATGAGCCGCTCGCCCTACATCCTGTCCGCCGCCCGCTTCGGCCAGAAGATGGGCGATGCCCCTGCCCTGGACATGATGACCGGCGCGCTGACCTGCCCCTTCGGCACCGGCCACATGGGCGTGACCGCCGAGAATGTCGCCGCCGCACACGGCATCACCCGCGCGGACCAGGACGCCTTCGCGCTGGAAAGCCAGACCCGCGCCGCAAGGGCAATCGCCGAGGGCCGCTTCGCCGACCAGATCGTGCCGATCGAGATCGGCGGCAAGCGGGGCATCGTGACCTTTGCCACCGACGAACACCCGAAAGCCACCAGCGCCGAGGCTTTGGCAGGCTTGAGGCCGGCTTTCCAGAAGGATGGCAGCGTGACGGCGGGCAATGCCTCGGGCATCAACGACGGCGCGGCGGCTCTGGTCCTGTCCCGCAGCGCAAAAGGGTCGCGCGCCCGCATCATGGGATATGCCGTGGCAGGGGTGGACCCCAAGGTCATGGGGATCGGCCCGATCCCCGCCGTGCAGGCGCTGTGCCAGAAGCTGGGCATCAAGCCGCAGTCCTTCGACGTGGTCGAGTCAAACGAAGCCTTCGCGGCCCAGGCCCTCGCCGTCTCCCGCGCGCTGGACCTTGACCCCGCCCGCGTCAACCCGAACGGCGGTGCCATCGCCCTTGGCCACCCGGTCGGCGCGACAGGGGCGATCCTGGTGGTCAAGGCGCTGCATGAGCTGGAACGGACCGGCGGCCGCTCCGCCCTGATCACCATGTGCATCGGCGGCGGCCAGGGCATCGCGCTGGCCATCGAGCGGGCGTAAGATCGCAGGGTGGGCGGATCGCCCACCCTACGCCTGCGCTCACGGATCAGGCACCGCCTTCGGTAGGGTGGGCGATCCGCCCACCTTCCCTTACCGCAGCTGCACCTGGACCCGGTCCGACCGGCCTTCGGCGTCGATCACGCTCAGCGTCACGAAACCGGCCCCCGGCATGGCCAGCATCGCCTCGCGCGCATCAGACCCGACTACCACCGGCACCCCATCGGCCAGCCAGGTGAAGGGCGCCGTGCCGCCCGCGACCTTGACCTTCAGCCCTGCCGCCAGCAGCTCCACTTCGGCCCCATCGGGCGGGAAGGCGACCGCAGGCGCATCCGCCGCTGCCTCGAACACCGCAAAGCGCGAGCGGAAGCGCTGCAAGGGCTGCGGCAGTTCGGCATTGGCGACCAGCAGGGTCGCCGCCGGGGCCGCGGGCTGCGGGTCGAGCTTGCCCTTCAGCCGGTTGAAGGCCTGGAACAGCACCGGCGCGGCCACGTCCGCCCCGAAGGCCCCCGGCACCGGGGTCCCGTCCGCCCGGCCCATCCAGACCCCGATCACATGCCTGCCGTCGAACCCGATCGCCCAGGCGTCGCGGTGCCCGTAAGACGTCCCCGTCTTGTAGGCCAGGCGGTTCGACGGCGCACCGGGCGGCGGCGCGAGGCCCGCCAGGATGTCCCCGACCTGCCAGGCCGCAACCTCGGACACCACGCGCTGCCCGTCCGGCACCTCGGCATCCCTTCGCCAACTCAGCGGCCGCACCACGCCGCCCCGCGCCAGCGTCGCGTAAAGCTGCACCATGTCCGACAGAGTCACCCCGACTCCGCCCAGCGCAATCGCCAGCCCCGGCTGGTCGCCCGGAAACACCGGCTGCATCCCGGCCTTCTGCATCGCCGAAATCAGCCGCGCCGGTCCCATCGCCTCGGTCAGCGCCACCACGGGAATGTTCCGCGACAGCTGCAACGCCTCGCGCATGCGGATCGTGCCGAGGTAAAGTCTGTCGAAGTTCTGCGGCGCATAGGCGCCAAAGCTCATCGGCCGGTCGTCGATCATCGTTTCGGGATGGCCCAGCCCTTCGTCAAAGGCCAGGGCATAGACCAGCGGCTTCAGCGTCGAGCCCGGCGACCGCAGCGCCTGGGTCATGTCGACAAAGCCCTGCCGCAGGTCCGCCTGAAAGCCCGCCGACCCGACCGAGGCCAGGATCTCGCCCGAGGCATGGTCGGCCACCAGGATCGCCACCTGCAACCGCTCACCGCGGCCCTCCACTGCCTGCAA
>PNNE01000435.1 GCA_013824055.1 Rhodobacter sp.
TTGATCGGCAACAGGAAGGTGACCGACTTGCGCAGGTTGTCATAGACCGTGCGCCCCTCGCGCACCGCCGCGGCGATCGAGGCAAAGTTGTCGTCGGCCAGCACCATCTCGGCGGCTTCCTTGCTGGCCTCGGTGCCGGTGATGCCCATCGCCACGCCGACATCGGCCTGTTTCAGCGCGGGGGCGTCGTTCACCCCGTCGCCGGTCATCGCGATCACCTGGCCGCGCGCCTGCAACGCGCGCACCAGCCGCAGCTTGTCGGCGGGGCTGGTGCGGGCGAAGATGTCCACCTCGGCGGCGCGCAGGGCCAGTTCGGCGTCGTCCAGCCGGTCAAGATCGGCGCCGGTCAGCACCGTGTCCGCGTTGTGCAGGCCAAGCTGGCGCCCGATCGCCCGCGCAGTGGCGGCATGGTCGCCGGTGATCATCTTGACCCGGATGCCGGCGGCGCGGCAGTCGGCGACCGAGGCGATCGCCTCGTCGCGCGGCGGGTCGATCAGCCCGACCAGGCCCAGCAGCACCAGCCGCCCCGGCAAGGCGTCGGGGGCAAGCGCGCCCTCGGGGGCCGGACCCTCGGCCACCGCCAGCACGCGCTGGCCGTCGCGCGCCAGCGCCTCGATCGCTTCGGTCCAGGCGGCGGGGTCCAGGGGCAGCGGCCCGTCCGGCCCGGCCACCCGGGCCGCCATCGCAAGCACCGCTTCGGGCGCGCCCTTGACGAAGACCCGCGCCGCACCGTCGGGCGCGCGGACCGCCACCGCCATGAAGCGGTGCGCGGCATCGAAGGGGATCACCCCCAGCCGCGGCCAGGCGGCGGCCTCGGCCGCGGGGTCGAGCCCGGCCTTCATCGCGCCCGCGACCAGCGCGCCCTCCATCGGATCGCCCGAGACCGTCCAGCCCTGCGCGCCCCGCACCAGCGCGGCATCGCCGCACAGCATCGCCGCGCGCAACAGCGCCAGCGGCGGCGGCGCGGCACCCTCTCGCGCCGTCACCGCGCCCTCGGGGGCATAGCCGGTGCCGGTCAGGTCGAAATCGCCCCCGGCCGTGACGATGCGGCGCAGCGTCATCTCGTTGCGGGTCAGCGTGCCGGTCTTGTCCGAACAGATCACCGAGACCGAGCCCAGCGTCTCGACCGCGGGCAGCCGGCGGATGATGGCGCGGCGGGCGGCCATGCGCTGCACCCCGATCGCCAGCGTCACCGTCAGGATCGCCGGCAAGCCCTCGGGGATGCCCGCGACGGCCAGGCCGACGACGGTCTTGAACATCTCGTCCATGCTGTAGCCGCGATAGGCGACGCCGAAGGCAAAGATCGCCGCCGCCACCGTCACCACGACCGCCGCCAGCCAGCGGGCGAACTGGTTCATCTGCCGCAAGAGCGGCGTCGTCAGGTCCTCGACCCCGGCCAGAAGCCCGGTGATGTGGCCGATCTCGGTGCCAAGTGCGGTGGCCACCACCACCCCCCGGCCCTGGCCCGCCACCACCAGCGTGCCCGCAAAGGCCATCGAGGCGCGGTCCCCCAGCGGCGCATCGGCCGCGACCGGCGCCACCGCCTTGGCCACCGGCACCGATTCGCCGGTCAGCGCCGCCTCTTGCACCGCAAGCTGCGCGGTCCAGGTCAGGCGCAGGTCGGCGGGCACCCGGTCGCCAGCCTCGATCAGCACGATGTCGCCCGGCACCACCTCGGCGGCGGGCAGCGTCACCCGCTGGCCGTCGCGCAGCAGCGCCACCCGCGGCGCCAGCATCTTCCGGATCGCGGCCAGCGCCTTTTCCGCCCGGCCTTCCTGGAAAAAGCCGATCAGAGCGTTGAACAGCGCGACCAGCGCGATGACCACGGTGTCGACGTAATGGCCCAGCAGGAAGGTGATGAAGGCCGCCGCCAGCAGGATCTGGATCAGCAGGCTGCTGAACTGCGCCAGGAACCGGCGCAGGGGGCCGCGCACCTTCGGTTCGGGCAGGCGGTTCGGCCCGTGTTCGGCCAGCCGCCGCGCCACCTCGTCCGCACCAAGCCCCGTCTCGGCCACGCCAAGCGCGGCAAGGACGGCCGCCGCCTCTTGCGCGTGCCAGGGGGCAGCTGTGTCGATCCCGGCAGAAGGGCCGCTCTTGTGGTCGGTCATGCGCGCTGCTCTCTGGTTCGCCTGCGGGTCAAATCGGGGCGTGACCCGCCAGCCAGTTTCCGTTTTCCAAGGTCTTGTCGGTGTTCGGCCTTGCCTCGGGGGGCAAGCGCGGTCTGGTGGCATGAAGATCGACAAAGCTTTCCAGGTCGCAAACCGCGATCCGGTATTCACGGCCCAGGCGGATTGCCCGCAGGTCCCCGCGCCCGATCCAGACCCTGACTGCGGCCTCCTTCACCCCCAACAGAGCTGCCACCTGATGGGTGTTCAGCAGCGGCTGGTCGAGAACCATGTCGATGTCTCCAGCATGTTTGATCCACTCTGACACTGTTTCATATGGTTCAACAGCTCTCGTCGGGCCTTGATGCAGATCAACGACGTCCCGGCCGTCCTGATCGACAAGACTCTGCAACCGGAAAGCCGCAGGAGTCATGTCATGCCCGCCAGAATGAAGGCTGCCGTTTTTGTCGAACCCGGCCGGATCGTGCTGGACGACAAGCCGATCCCCGATGTCGGCCCGAACGACGCATTGCTCAGGATCACGACCACGACGATCTGCGGCACTGACGTCCACATCCTCAAGGGCGAATACCCGGTGGCGCGCGGGCTGACCGTGGGCCATGAACCGGTCGGCGTGATCGAAAAGCTTGGCCGCAACGTGCTGGGCTACACCGAGGGCCAGCGCGCCATCGCCGGGGCGATCTGCCCCTCGGGCCATTCGCACGCCTGCCTTGACGGGCTTTGCGCCCAGGATGGCCAGCATTCCCGACACGGGCTGAAGCCGATGGGCGGCTGGCGGTTCGGCAACAGCATCGACGGGGCGCAGGCGGAATATCTTCTGGTGCCGGACGCGATGGCCAACCTGGCACTCGTGCCCGACGACCTGAGCGACGAGCAGGTGCTGATGTGCCCCGACATCATGTCCACCGGCTTTGCCGGCGCGGAATCGGGCAATATCCGCATCGGCGACACCGTGGCGGTCTTTGCCCAGGGGCCGATCGGGCTTTGCGCCACCGCCGGGGCAAAGCTGCGCGGCGCGACCCGGATCATCGCTGTCGACACCCTGCCCGAGCGGCTGGCGATGGCCCGGCGCCTTGGCGCGGACGAGGTCATCGACTATCGCGCGGTGGACCCGGTTGACGAGATCATGCGCCTGACCGACGGGCGCGGCGTCGATGTCGCGATCGAGGCGCTGGGGCTGCAATCGACCTTCGAGGCCTGCCTGCGGGTGCTGAAGCCCGGCGGCACGCTGTCCAGCCTTGGCGTCTATTCCGGCGACCTTACAATTCCGCTGAAGGCATTCCACGCCGGATTGGGCGACACCAAGATCGTCACCTCGCTTTGTCCGGGCGGCAAGGAACGCATGCGCCGTCTGATGAACGTGATCGCCGGCGGCCGGCTGGACCTTGCGCCGCTGGTCACGCACCGCTTCCCGCTGGAACGGATCGGCGAGGCCTATGAGCTTTTCGCGGCACAACGGGATGGCGTGATGAAAGTGGCCATCGTGACCTGAAACCGTCCAGCGGCCCGTCAGAGCCGTGCAGCACGGCGCAATCCGCGATATCATCCTTGCAGGTCTCGCCTCGAAATTCCTGTCGCGTGACCTGACGTTTCCTGAACTACTCGCCGGGCCGCCCCGAGTCAGCCCCAAGCCAGCCCCAAGTCAGCCGCAAGCCACCAAGACACGCAAGGACGCCCCAGTCGAAGGACCCACCCATGCAATTGGTCAAATCCATCCTGTTCGTGACCCGACCGGGAGACAGATCAGAACCGGCATTCATCAACACCATGATCCTGGCGCAGGAACAGAAAGCCGACGTCCACATTCTGGTGACCTACCCTGACGATGTCGAAACCGCTGAAACCGTCAGCTTTCAGGTGTTCAACGCGTTGATCGAGGCGGCAACGCAGGAAAGGGCCGACGAGCTTCTGGCGCTTGTGCCGGCGGGAATACCCAAGCCGCGCGTGACGATCCGCACCGGAAAGCAGTATTACGAGGCAATCCTTCTGGTCCAGTCCGAGGGGCATGACCTTGTGATCAAGGCTGCCGAGCCTGATGTCGGCTTCTTCGAGAAGGTCCTGGGCTCCGAGGACATGCACCTGCTGCGCAAGTGCCCCTGCGCGGTCTGGCTGATGCGCCCGGAAATGACCATGCCGCCGAAACGGCTGCTGGCCTGCGTGGCGATGGATGAACGCGAAGGCGCCGATCTGACGCTGAACGCCCGCATCATCGAGACCGGGCTGGAACTGCTTGACCGATCGTCTGATGCCGAACTGCACATCCTGCACTTGTGGAGCGCCCCTGGCGAGCATCTGATGCGCAGTGCCCGCACCGGGCTGTCCGAAAAACAGGTGCAGGACTGGATCTCGGCAGTTCGCAAGAAGCACAGATCCTGGTTCGCCGATCTTGTGCAGCCATTCTCCGGTCGCGCCCGGATCATCACCCATTTCGAAAAGGGGATCCCCGAAGCCAGGATCGCCGAGCTGGCCGAGTCGGTGAAGGCAAGTTCGGTCGTGATGGGCACTGTCGGACGGACCGGGATCAGCGGGTTGTTCATCGGGAACACCGCAGAGTCCATTCTCCACCAGCTCAAGGGATCCGTCCTTGCGCTGAAACCTGACAAGTTCAGAACGCCAATCCGCGCGGACCGGGACTCTGGCGCCGAAACCCCGTGAACGGGAAATCCGGGGAACGTCCGGGCTGGATCGCCTGGTGGCGTTCGGCTGGTTCACCATCAGGGCCGTCGGGGAGGACCTCGGCGGAAGGCGATTGCGGCAAGCGGTCCAGTCTGCCGGGATCAGATCAGCAATAGATGCGGTACAGCGTCGCGATCACCTCGCGCACCGCTGGATCGGCCACGCTGTAATGGATCGACTGTCCGTCGCGCCGGGCCGAGACGATGCCCTGGTGGCGCATCCGCGCCAGATGCTGTGACATCGCCGATTGCGACAGCCCGACCCGTTCGGTCAGCACCCCGACCGGCAGTTCGGCCTCCAGCAGCAGGCACAGGATCATCAGCCGGTGCGGATTGGCCAGCGCCGACAGCATCGCCGCGGCGGCCTCGGCCTGCGCCTGAAGCTGATGGGGCGTGGCGACGGGCTTGCCGCTCTGCGTGGTGGGCTTGTCGTCCCGCATCAGTTTTCCTCCACTTCACTCTTGCAATTTAGCTCATCCTAATATTATATTCAAGTCACATTGAACAGGAGGTTCCCATGACCAATGTCGGAAACATCGACCGAATCGTCCGGGCCGTCGCGGGCGCGGTTCTGCTTGCCGCACCGTTCCTGATGGCCGCATGGCCCGGGGTCTGGGGCTATGTGATGGCGGGTGCGGGACTGGTGCTGATCGGCACTGCCGCCTTCCGCTTCTGCCCGGCTTACCGGCTGCTTGGCCTGAACACCTGCGGCCTGCGCTGACATCTGAAAGGAACTGCTTGCCATGACGCCCACCGAATTCACCCCCATCGCCTCGCTGGTGGGGGGCGGGATGATCGGCCTTGCCTCGGTCCTCTTGATGCTGGCCTTCGGCCGCATCGCCGGGATCAGCGGCATCGCCGTGCGTGTCCTGCCGCCCTATCTCGACAGTGAGGCCCTGGGCCGGCTGGCCTTTGTCCTTGGCCTGGTCGCGGCCCCGTTGCTCTGGCTGGTCGCGACCGGCGCGATGCCGGTGGCGCATTTCGCTGCCGGTCCGGTGCTGCTGGTCGCGGGCGGGCTGCTGGTCGGCTTCGGCGCGGTCTGGGGCAACGGCTGCACCTCGGGCCACGGCGTCTGCGGGCTGTCGCGGCTATCCACCCGCTCGCTGGCGGCGGTCGCGACCTTCATGGCCACCGCAATCGCCACCGTCTTCGTCATGCGTCACCTGATCTGAGGCCCCGACATGCAGATCCTGATCCACTTCGCACTTGGCCTGCTGTTCGGCGCCGGTCTGATCCTGGCCGGCATGGCGGACCCGGCCAAGGTGCTGAACTTCCTTGATGTCGCCGCCATCGGCACGACCTGGGACCCCAGCCTGATGTTCGTCCTTGGCGGTGCCATCGCGGTCACCTTCCTGGGCTACCGCCATGTGCTGCGCCGCGCCGCACCGGTCTTCGGAGGGCAGTTCCACCTGCCCGCACCGGCCGCGATCGACACCCGCATCCTGATCGGCCCGGCAATCTTCGGCATCGGCTGGGGGCTGGTCGGCCTGTGCCCCGGACCGGCCTTCGTGGCGCTGGGCGCCGGCAATGTCCAGGCCGTGCTCTTTGTCGCCGCGATGATGGTCGGCATGTGGGCCGCACGCCTGCTGTCGCTGCGCGCGGCCAGAACGCCCGCGCGCGCCTGATCCCCCGCGCCTGATCCTGATGCAATCCCGAGAGGAGAGCCCGATGTCCAAGCTGCCCTTTGCCCCCGACCTGTCCGTCAAGCCCGAGGTCACCGCCTTCTTCGACGAACCGACGAACACCGTCACCTATGTCGTCAAGGACCCGGCGTCGGACGCCTGTGCCGTCATCGATTCGGTGATGGACATCGACTATGCCGCCGGGCGCATCACCCATGCCAGCGCCGACGCCGTCATCGCCTTCGTGCAGGACCACGGCCTGCGCGTCGAATGGCTGATCGAGACCCATGTACATGCCGACCACCTTTCGGCCGCGCCCTATATCCAGGGCAAGCTGGGCGGCCAGATCGGCATCGGCGCCAACATCACCATCGTGCAGGACACCTTCGGCAAGGTGTTCAACGAGGGCACCGAGTTCCAGCGCGACGGCAGCCAGTTCGACCGGCTGTTCCAGGACGGCGACAGCTACGCGATCGGCGGCATGACCGCGCATGTCCTGCACACGCCGGGCCACACCCCGGCCTGCATGACGCATGTGATCGGCGACGCGGGTTTTGTCGGCGACACCTTGTTCATGCCCGACGGCGGCTCGGCGCGGGCGGATTTCCCGGGCGGGGACGCGCGCACGCTCTATCGCTCGATCAAGCGCGTGCTGGCCCTGCCGGGCGAGACGCGGCTGTTCATGTGTCACGACTACGGCCCGAACGGGCGCGACATCCGCTGGGAAACCACCGTCGCCGAACAGCGCGCGCACAACATCCACGTCCGCGACGGCATCACCGAGGATGAATTCGTCGCCATGCGCGAGGCGCGCGACGCCACGCTGGAGATGCCGCGCCTGATCATCCCCTCGCTGCAGGTCAACATGCGGGCGGGCGAGCTGCCCCCGGCCGATGACAGCGGCAAGGTGTTCCTCAAGGTGCCGGTCAACACGCTTTGATCAGCCAATACCTCCCGATCCTCGACTGGGGACGCCGCTACAGCCGCGACGATTTCGGCTCGGACCTGACGGCGGCGCTGATCGTCACCTCGATCCTGATCCCGCAATCGCTGGGCTATGCACTGCTGGCGGGATTGCCGCCGGTCACGGGCATCTATGCGGCGATCCTGCCGCTGATGCTTTACGCGCTTTTCGGCACCAGCCGGGCGCTGGCGGTCGGGCCGGTTGCCGTGGTGTCGCTGATGACCGCCACCGCAATCGGCCAGATCGCCGAGCAGGGGACCGTCGGCTATGCCACGGCGGCGCTGACGCTGGCCTTCCTGTCGGGGGCGATGCTCTTGGCGATGGGGGTGCTGCGGCTGGGCTTCCTGGTCAACTTCCTCAGCCATCCGGTGATCGCGGGCTTCATCTCGGCAGCGGGGCTGTTGATCGCCGCGCGCCAGATCGGCCATCTCCTGGGCATCTCGGGCGAGGGCGACACCCTGCCCGAGATCGCCGCGACGCTCTGGGCGAACCTGCCCGACACCAACCCGGTGACGCTGGCGATGGGTGCCACGGCGACGGGGTTCCTGTATCTGGTGCGCGGCACGATGGCGCGCGGGCTGATGGCGCTTGGCCTGCCTGAACGCCCCGCCGCGATGATCGCCAAGGCCGGGCCGCTTTACGCCATGGTGCTGGCGACGCTGGCCACCTGGGGCGCCGGGCTGGAGGCGGCGGGCGTCAAGGTGCTGGGCGCGGTGCCGCAGGGCCTGCCGCCCTTCACGCTGCCCGACCTGTCGCCGCAGCTGGTCGGCGATCTGATGGTGGCGGCGGCGCTGATCTCGGTGGTGGGCTTTGTCGAAAGCGTCTCGGTGGCGCAGACCCTGGCCGCCAAGCGGCGCCAGCGCATCGACCCGAACCAGGAGTTGATCGGCCTTGGCGCCGCCAACCTTGGCGCCTCGGTCAGCGGCGCCTTTCCGGTGACGGGAGGCTTCGCGCGGTCCTTCATCAACTTCGACGCGGGGGCGGCCACCCCGGCGGCGGGCATCCTGACTGCCTTTGGCCTCCTGGTGGGCGCGCTGGCGCTGACGCCGC
>PNNE01000420.1 GCA_013824055.1 Rhodobacter sp.
CGCCCACCCTCGCGCAGGATGCGGATGACCGGGACGCCGGTCTCCACCGTGCCACCCCGCGCCCGGATCGCCGCGATCAGAGCCTTGACGATGGTATCCGCGCCGCCCTTGCCGATGACCATGCCGAAGGCCTGGCCCGCCATGCCCTCCAGATAGGGAAACATCGCGCCGCCCGAGACGTCGGGCGCAAAGTCCAGGTGCATCCCCCAGGCCCCCAGCAGCGCGCGGATGTGCGGATGCGCAAAGGTCTCCTCCGCCCAGGCGCGGGGCGAGGACAGCAGGAACCGGCCCATGTCCAGCGTGCCGCCCAAGCCCTTGGCGCGCAACGTTTTGAACATGAAATATGCAAGCGCACGAAGTTTCATCTCGGACCCAAGCAGGCCGAACAGATGCGGAGCCTCGGCCCCGAACCGGTTGCTCAGACCCTCCCACGTTTCGGCATCGCGGGGTGACAGCGTGCGGAAGGCCGCCAGGGTTTCGTCGCCCACGGTCGAGACACCGGCCCAGGTCCCGTCCGGGAAAGACGACGAAAACGGCCGATCCACCGGCACGAACTCGCAACCATGCCGTGCCAGTTCGGCACCATAGGCCTTGAAAAACGGACTTCCCGCGAAAAGCGACAGGTTCATCGCCGCCCAGTCGTGGCGAAAGCCCGCAAGCGTGTATTCGCCGGTCTTCACCGCCCCTCCCGCCGCCGGGGCCTGTTCGAACACGCCGACACGCCAGCCCTTCGCGGCCAGATGCAGCGCGGCGGCAAGCGTGTTGTGGCCCGCTCCGATCAGGACTGCATCGAAGGTTCCGGCCATGCTTCCCCCACCCGACTGACGTTGGGATATTTGCAAATGCATTTAAATCTGTCTAGCATGATTCCTGGACGACCGGGGATACGCCCGGCAGGACCATGCCGGACGGGTCCGGCCAACAGGGAGAGAAAGATGACCTCAGCAAACGTGCTGCAATCCTTGGCGGGGATGCTTGCCTCGGGCGGGATTACTGTGGTGGACTGCTCGGGCGTGCTTGGGCCAGAGACGCCGCTGCTGAAGCTGCCGCCGGATTTCGCCAAGGACACCCCGCCGATCAAGATCCACCGGATCAGCGAATATGACAAGGACGGGCCGTTCTGGGCCTGGAACTGGCTGGAGCTGGGCGAACACTCCGGCACCCATTTCGACGCGCCGCACCACTGGATCACCGGCAAGGATTTTGCCGACGGCTACACCGACACGCTGGACGTGCAGCGGCTGGTGGCTCCGGTCAACGTGCTGGACTTCAGCGCGGACTGTGCGGCAGACCCGGACTTTCTGCTGACCATCGACCATGTGCAGGCCTGGGAGGCCAAGCACGGCGCCATCGGCAAGGGTGAATGGGTCGTGCTGCGGTCGGACTGGGACCAGCGCGCCCACGATGAAAACCTTTTTCTGAACGCGAACGAGACCGGCCCCCACACCCCCGGCCCGACCGCCGAGGTGATCGAGTATCTGCTGTCGAAGGGCATCGTCGGCTGGGGCAGCCAGTGCATCGGCACCGATGCGGGCCAGGCTGGCGGGATGACCCCGCCCTTCCCGGCGCACAACCTTTTGCACAAGAACAACTGCTTTGGTCTGGCCAGCCTTGCCAATCTGGACAAGCTGCCGCCAAAGGGCGCGATCCTGATTGCCGCGCCCCTGAAGATCAAGCAGGGCACCGGCTCGCCCATCCGCGCGCTGGCGCTGGTCCCGCGCGGGTAAGATGCGCCCCGATCACGTCATCATCGGCAGCGGGATCAACGCGCTGGTCGCCGGGGCGCTGCTGGCGCTGAAGGGCGACCGCGTCCTGCTGCTGGAGCGGGAGGCCACCCCCGGCGGTTGCCTGCGCACCGAGGAGATCACGCTGCCGGGCTTTCGCCATGACGTGATGGCGGCGACCTGGGTCCTGTTCATGACCTCTCCGGCGGGGGCCGCGCTTGGCCCCCACCTCGCCCGGCACGGCTTCGACTACTGCCACACGCCGCACCCGACGGCGGTCCTGCGCCCGGACGGGCAGGCGCTGGTCCTGACCACCGACCGGGCGAAGAACATCGCCGCATTCAATGCGCTGGCGGCGGGGGATGGCGACGCCCATGCCCGCGACGTGGGCGGGGTCGAGGCCGACGCGCCCTTCCTCTTTGCGCTTCTGGGCGGGTCGCTCTGGTCCTGGCCCACGGCGAAACTCCTCTGGGGCCAGGTCCGCAAGCGCGGCCTGCGCGGTCTGGCCGCCTGGTTCGGCCGCGCGCTGGTCCCCGCGCGGGGCTGGCTGGAGACGACCTACACCTCGCCCACCGTTCAGGCGCTTTACGCGCCTTGGGTGCTGCACACCGGACTGACCCCCGAATCCACCTACTCGGGCCAGATGGGCAAGGTCATCGCCTTCGCGCTCGAGGCGGCAGGGGCGCCGATCGTCAAGGGCGGCTCGGGCGCCGGCGTCGCGGCCTTCAAGGCGCTGATCGAGGAGAAAGGCGGCGCCATCCGCTGTGGGGCCGACGTGGACCGCATCCTGGTCAAGGACGGCCGCGTGCGCGGCGTGGCGCTAGCGGGCGGTGAGGAAATCGCCTGCGCCTCCGTCCTCGCCTCGGTCGCGCCGGGGCAATTGCAGGACCGGCTTCTGCGCGACGTGAACCTGCCCGAGGACAAGGCCGCCGCGCAGACCTTCCGCCACGGACGCGGCAACTTCCAGCTGCACTATGCGCTGGACCGGCCGCCAGAGTGGCTGACCCCCGGCCTGGAGGATGTGGCGCTGATCCATCTGGCGGACGGGATCGACAGCGTGTCGAAAGCCTCGAACGAGGCCGAGCGCGGGTTGCTGCCCGCCACGCCGACGATCTGCGTCGGCCAGCCGCACCGCCTGGACCCCTCGCGCTGCCCGGAAGGCAAGGCGATCCTCTGGCTTCAGATCCCCGATGCGCCCCGCGTCGTGAAGGGCGATGCGGCGGGCCGGATCGCCACCGACGGCACCTGGTCCGAAGCCACCCGCGAGGCCTTTGCCGACCGGATCGAAGCGATCCTGCGCCACCACATCAAGGACTTCGACCGGGTCAAGCTGGCCCGCCGCGCCCAGTCCCCGGCGGACCTTGCGGCGATGAACGTCAACCTTGTCGGCGGCGACCCCTACGGCGGGCTTTGCACCATCGACCAGTTCTTCATCTTCCGCCCCTACGCCCATTCCACCAACGGCACCAACCTGCTGCGCGGCTTCACCCATATCGGCGCATCGACCCATCCCGGCCCCGGCCTTGGTGGCGGCTCGGGCTTTCTTGCCGCGAAAAGGCTGGGCGCATGACCGACCAGTCGCCCCCCGAGAAACCGCCCGGAACGCTCCCCCGGCTGGGCGAGATCGGCCTGACCAACTACGCGCCCTACCTGATGAACCGCATCATGGGCCGCTACAACGCGTCCTTGCGCGAGGAAATGGCGGGCCTTGGCCTGACCACCCCGAAGATGCGCGCCCTTGCGGTCCTGTCGGTGATCGAAGGCCCGCTGATCCGCGAGCTTGCGGTCTATTCGGTCGTCGAACAGTCCACCCTGTCGCGCACGCTGGACCAGCTGGCCGGCGACGGGTTGATCCGCCGCGAATCCGATGCCTCCGACAGCCGTGCCACCCGGGTCCACATCACCGAAGCCGGCCGCGCGCATTTCGAAACCCTCTGGCCCCGCATGGCCGAAGCGCAGGAGCGCATGTTCCGCGGCATCCCGGCCGAGGAACGCCGCGCCTTCGTCGGCACGCTGCAGAAGATGCTGACCAACATCCGCAAGCACGAGATCTGAGACATGGCCGAACGTTCCTTCAAGGCCGAAGTCGAGCACCTGCGCAAGGGCGAGGGCGACACCTTTACCGGCGAGGGCATCCTTGCGATCACCAAGGCGCTCTTGGAAAACGGCGTGGGCTATGTCGGCGGCTACCAGGGCGCGCCGATCAGTCACCTGATGGACGTCCTCGCCGACGCCGAGGACCTGATGGCCGAGCTTGGCATCCGCTTCGAGGCCAATGCGAACGAGGCGGCGGCGGCGGCGATGCTGGCGGCCTCGGTCCATTACCCGATCCGGGGGGCGGTGACGTTCAAGGGTTCCGTGGGTGTGAACGTCGCCTCGGATGCCTTGGCGAACCTGGCGTCGTCGGGCGTGACCGGCGGCGCCCTGATCATCGTGGGCGAGGATTACGGCGAAGGCTCCTCGATCATGCAGGAACGCAGCCACGCCTTTGCGATGAAGTCGCAGTTCTGGCTTCTGGACCCGCGCCCGAACCTGCCCTGCATCACCAGGGCAGTGCAGGACGGGTTCGAGCTGTCCGAGGCCTCGAACACCCCGGTCATGCTGATGGTGCGCATCCGGTCCTGCCACGTCACCGGCAGCTTTCAGACCCGCGACAACCAGCGGCCCAGGCTTTCGGTCAAGGACGCGCTGTCCAACCCGCAGTCCGATTTCGCCCGCGTCGTCCTGCCGCCGATGTCCTTCGCGCACGAGCAGGACAAGATCAGGAACCGCTGGCCCGCCGCCGAAAGGTTCATCCGCGAGCGCCAGTTGAACGAGGTCTTCGGGCCTGCGACCGCCCCCGTGGGCCTGGTCCTGCAGGGCGGCATGTACAACGGCGTCATCCGTGCCCTGCAACGTCTGGGACTTGCCGACATCTGGGGCAACTCCCAGGTCCCGCTTTACGTGCTGAACGTCACCTACCCGCTTTTGTCCTCGGAGTTCCTCGACTTCTGCGACGGCAAGGACCAGGTCCTGGTGATCGAGGAAGGCCAGCCCGAGTTCATCGAACAGCAGCTGTCCACCTTCCTTTACCGCGCCGGATCGTCGGTGAAGCTGCGCGGCAAGGGCATCCTGCCGATGGCCGGGGAATACACCGGGCAGGTCATGCTGGACGGGATCACCGCCTTTCTCAAGGACGCCGCGCCGCAGATGCTGCCCGCCCTGGTCCGCGCCCCGAACGAGGACAGGCCGCAGATCCCCGACCTGACCAAGACTGTCCCGATCCGCCCGCCCGGCTTTTGCACCGGCTGCCCGGAACGCCCGATCTTTGCCGCGATAAAACTGGTGCAGAAGGAAACCGGCAAGCTTCAGATCAGCGCGGACATCGGCTGCCATCTCTTCGGGTCCCTGCCGCCGTTCGAGATCGGCGGCGCGACGATGGGCTATGGCCTTGGCCCCGCGGCCAACGCGGCCTTCGACGGGGGCGGCGAGCGCAGGCCGGTGTCCATCATCGGCGACGGCGGGTTCTGGCACAACGGGCTCAGTTCCAGCTTCACCAACATGGCCTTCAACAAGTCCGACGGCGTGGCGGTGATCGTGGACAACTTCTACTCCGCCGCGACGGGCGGGCAGGATGTGATGTCCAGCCGCGCCGACAACCCGACCAAGGCGACCAAGCACCCGATCACCAAGGCGCTGAAGGGCATCGGGATCGACTGGGTGCGGCAGGTCGACCGGACCTACGATGTGGGCCGCATGCGCGATGTCCTGCGTGAGGCGCTGACCACCGACGCCCCCGGCCCCAAGGTCATCGTCGCCTCGTCGGAATGCATGCTGAACAAGCAGCGGCGCGAGAAGCCCCTGGCCCAGCAGGCGATCAAGCAGGGCCGCCGGGTCGAGACCCCCCGCTTTGGCGTCGATGAGGACGTCTGCACCGGCGACCACGCCTGCATCCGGCTGTCCGGTTGCCCCTCGCTGTCCTTGAAGAAACTGGACGACCCCCTGCGCGACGACCCCGTCGCCAGCATCGACCAAAGCTGCGTCGGCTGCGGCAACTGCGGCGAGGTGGCCGATGCCGCCGTGCTTTGCCCGTCGTTCTACCGCGCCGACGTGGTCCACAACCCGTCAAGATGGGAGGCAAGGATGGCCGCCTTCCGCGCCCGCGTGATCGGCTGGCTGCAATCCCGCCGCGCCGCGCGACGGCTGGACTTCGGGGGCACGGCATGACGCTGCACGAAACCATCGGCTCGGAACCCGGCGCCCGCCAGGCCGACCCGCGCCTGTCGGGCATCATCAAGCTGGCGATCCTTGCCGTCGGCGGCCAGGGCGGCGGCGTGCTGACCGGCTGGATCGAGGACGTGGCCCGCGCGGAAGGCTATGCCGCGCAGGCCACATCCGTCGCGGGCGTCTCGCAGCGCACCGGGGCCACGGTCTACTACGTCGAAATGGCCGCGCAGAAACCCGGCGAGCCGGTGCCGGTCTTCTCGCTGATGCCTGCCCCCGGCGATGTCGACATCATGATCACCGCCGAGATGATGGAGGCGGGTCGCGCCATCATCCGCGGTTTCGTCACGCCCGACCGGACCGTCCTGATCACCTCGACTCACCGCGCGCTGGCGGTCTCGGAAAAGATGGTGCCCGGTGACGGCATCGCGTCCTCTGACGAGGTGATGGCCGCCGCCGAGATCGCCGCCCGCCGCGTCATCGCCGCCGACTTCGACGCGCTGGCGATCCGCAATGGCTCGGTGATCTCTGCATCGCTCTTTGGCGCACTGGCCGGGGCGGGTGTCCTGCCCTTCCCGCGCCAGGCTTTCGAGGCCGCGATCAAGGCGGGCGGCAAGGGCACGGAAGCCTCGCTGAAAGCCTTCGCCGCCGCCTTCGACGTGGCCGCCAACCCCACGCCCGAAGCCACTGTCCCTGCGCAGGCAAAGCCCGAACCCAAGGTCCAGGGCCCCGCCCGGCTGCTGGCCGAATGGGACCGGCTTGCAACCCGCGTCGCCGCCCTGCCCGCCCCGGTCGCTGAACTGGCGCTTCCAGGCCTGCGCAAGGTCGTGGACTTCCAGGACCTGCGCTATGGCGCCGAATACCTGGACCGGCTGGCCACCGTCCTTGCCCGCGACGATGCCTCTCACGGCTGGGTCCTCTCGCGCGAGGCCGCCAAGCACATCGCCAATGCGCTGGCCTATGACGACATCATCCGCGTCGCCGACCTGAAGACCCGCGCCCGCCGCTTCGACCGCATCCGCAGCGAAATGCGGGTGAAGGACACGAACGTCGTCCAGCTCACCGAATTCTTCCACCCCCGCGCCGAAGAGATCGTCGGCATGTTCCCCGCCCGCCTAGGTGCCCGGCTGGCGGCCGACCCGAAGTGGATGGCCCGCCTGACGCGCTGGTTCGACAAGGGCCGCAGGCTGCGGACCGACAGCCTGCCCGCCTTCGTCACCCTGCACATTCTGGGCGGCATGAAGGGCTGGCGTCGCCGCACGCTGCGTCACGCGCAGGAACAGGCGCATCTGACCCGCTGGCTGGACACCGCGCTGGCGGAAGCCGCCCGCAACTACGACCTTGCGGTCGAGCTGATCCGCTGCCGCCGCCTGATCAAGGGCTATTCCGACACCCATGTCCGCGGCTACGCGAAGTTCGACCGCGTCCTTGCCGCCACCGCCCGCATCGCCGCGCGTGACGATGCCGCCGACTGGTGCCGCCGCCTGCGCGAGGCCGCGCTTCAGGACGAGGAAGGCAAGGCGCTTGACGGCGCGATCCGCACGATCGACAGCTTTGCCTGACCCAAGACGGGGGCGCCCCCGCCCCCCTTGGCAACGTCTTACTCGGCCAGCGCGCGATACCCGCCGTTCCAGTAGACCAGCGCCCCCGCGCCCGGAGTGACCCTGACCGCCCGCACCCGGCCGATCAGGATCGTATGCGTCGCCCGGTCGATCATCTCTTCGACCGTGCAGTCGAACGCCGCCGGGGCACCTGTCAGCAGCCGCGCGCCGGTGACGGCGGTTTCCCACTCTGCCCCCTCGTAACGCGCGGCCCCCTTCACGCCGCCGAAGCCCGAGAACCGCTCTGCCACCGCCTGATGCGCCGCCCCCAGCGAGGACCAGCCGAACCGGCCATACCTGACCAGCAGCGGATGGGCCGAGGCGGTGCGGTTCACGCAGGCCAGCAGCAAGGCCGGCTCGGCCGACAGCGAGATGGCCGACGTCACGACCAGACCGGACGCCTCATCCCCGTCGCCCACGGTCAGGACGCTGCAGTTGCCCACCAAGGCCCGCATCGCATCGCGGAACTCTTTCCCGGTTGGTTCTTCGGCCATGCGGTCCCTCACCTGATCCCGGCGGCTGCCAGCTTCGGCAGCACCGTATCGCGGAAATAGGGGAACTCCTCGACATAATCCACGAAGGACAGCGTGGTGCCGGCAAAGCCGGTCGCGTGCAGCTTCAGGATGCCCTCGGCCACCTGATCCGGCGTGCCGATCAGGGGAAAGCCGCCGTGACCCAGCGCAAACAGGTGCTTGATCTGCGCCAGCAGGTCATGCGGAAAGCTGTGGGCATGGGCGAACTGCAACCGGACAAGGTTGTCCACCGCGTCGGTGTCGGCGTTCTGTACCGCCGTATAGTCGGCATAGGCCTTGGCCTCGGCCTCGGTCGGGCGGCAGATGACATGGGAAAACGTCAGCACGTTCACATCCCGCCCCTTGGCGCGGGCCTGCGCCTTCAGGTCCGCAATCTC
>PNNE01000267.1 GCA_013824055.1 Rhodobacter sp.
ACGGGCAGCTTGCAGTCGGGCTTGCCCACGACCAGCGGCCGGCAGCCGAAATAGCGGTCGCAGAGGACCCGCAGGTTGAAGACGACGCGGGGCACGGTCGAGGAGATGATCGCCTCGGTCACTGTCGCTTCGGTCTTCGTCAGGGACATCAGGCTGGAGAGCCAGACGAAGTATTCGTCCGCCGTCCGCTTGTGGTCGGTGGCGATGCGCCAGGTGGCCAGGAAGCGCGCGCCGTCCCAGATCGAGAAGACGGTGTTGGTGTTGCCGCAGTCGATGGCAAGAAGCATGGGCGTGGTCTCGGGGTGAAGGGGCGGACCGGGGGTTTCACCCCCCCGAGCAGCCTTGGTGACTTGGACCCATGGCGCAACCAAGGCTGCACCCCTGGGATATTCGGGCGAAGATGAAAGCGGGGATCAGAAGAACACCTCGGCGGCGGGGATGGCAAGTCTGGCCTGGCCGGTGCGCAGGATCAGGTTGCCCTGGGCGTCGATCGTCTCGAAGGTGCCTTCGCGGGTTACCGTGCCCGTGCGGGCGCGGATCGGCTGGCCGAGGCGGGACGCATGCGACAGCCATGCCTCGCGCAGCGGAGCGAAGCCCTGGGTGGTGAAGGTCGCCTCCCAGGCCGCGTAGGCGGGGGCGAGGCGGTCAAGGAAGGCGTCCGGGGTAAGGCGGTGGCCGGTTTCCTGAAGCAGCGAAACGGCTGGCACGGCCCCAGCTTCGATCTGGCTGGCGTCGGGCGCGGCGATCAGGTTGACGCCGATGCCGATGCAGAGAACCGGCTCGGGGGTGTTCAGCCCCTGGGATTCCAGCAGGATGCCCGCGATCTTGCCGCCGTTGCACAGGACGTCGTTCGGCCATTTCAGCGTGAAGCCTTGCGGCAGGCCGGTCATCTGCACCAGCGCATCGCGCAGGGCCAGGGCTGCGGCAAAGGACCGGAGCGCGACGGTTTCGGGCGGCTCGGTCGGCGTCAGGACCAGGGTGCCGTGGAAATTGCCTTGCGGGCTGGTCCAGGGCCGTGCCCGGCGGCCGCGACCTGCCGTCTGCAGTCCGGCAAGGATCCAGGTCGGACCCGGCAGGCCAGCGGCCCGCCGGAAGCCTTCGGCATTGGTGCTGTCGATCTCGGGCAGGACGATACGCCCTGCCGTCTGGCCCTCAGCGGACAAGCGCTTCGGCGGCCAGGGCCGCAGGTGCCTCGATCCCGAACAGGTTCACGATGCCCAGAAGCATCATCGCGGCCACCCCGACCAGCATCCCCCATTGCACCGGGGCCATCCGGCTGTCGACAGGCTCGCGTTCGGCGCCGAAATACATGAAGTAGACCAGGCGCAGGTAGTAGAAGGCGCCGATCACCGAAGCCACCGCACCGGCCACCGCCAGCCAGACCCAGCCCGCATCGACGGCGGCCTTCAGCACGTAGAACTTGCCGAAGAAGCCGACCATCGGCGGGACACCCGCCAGCGAGAAGAGCAGGACCAGCATGGCCAGCGCCTTCAGGGGTTCCTTCTTCGCGAACTGGTTCAGGCCCGCGATGTCGCTGACCGGGCGGCCGTCACGCTCCATCGACAGGATGAAGGCGAAGGTGCCGATGTTCATCGTGACGTAGATCGCCATGTAGATCATCGTGGCCTGCACCCCGAAGGCCGTGCCGACGCAAAGACCGATCAGCGCATAGCCCATGTGGGCGATCGAGGAATAGGCCATCAGCCGCTTGATGTCGCGCTGGCCGATCGCGGCCACGGCGCCAAGGAACATCGAGGCCACCGCAAGTGCGGCCAGCACCTGGCCCCACTGCCCCGGCACGCCGCCAAAGGCGTCGTGCACCAGGCGGGCGATCAGCGCCATCGCGGCGACTTTCGGCGCGGTGGCGAAGAAGGCCGTCACCGGCGTGGGCGAGCCTTCGTAGACGTCCGGCGTCCACATGTGGAAGGGTGCGGCCGAGACCTTGAAGGCAAGGCCGGCCAGCATGAACACCAGGCCGAACAACAGCCCCAGCGGCACGCCGTCCTGGACGGTGGACAGGATGCCGGCGAACTGGGTGGTGCCGGCATAGCCATAGACCAGCGACGCGCCGTAAAGCAGCAGGCCCGACGACAGCGCGCCGAGGACGAAGTACTTCAGGCCCGCCTCCGACGACTTGGCACTGTCACGCCGGATCGAGGCGATGACGTAAAGCGACAGCGCCTGCAGTTCGAGTCCCATGTAAAGCGTCATCAGGTCGGCCGCAGAGACCATGACCATCATGCCCACGACCGACAGCGTCACAAGGATCGGGTATTCGAAGCGCAACAGGTCGCGGCGGGTCATGTAGTCCTGGCTCATCACCAGGACGGCGGCGGCGGACAACAGGATCGTCACCTTGGCAAAGCGGGAGAAGGGGTCGTCGATGAAGAGGCCGTTGAAGACCAGCCGCTCGCCTGCCCCGGCCGCACCGATGTAAAGCGCCAGCGCGACGAAGAGGCCCGCCGTGGCCCAGACCAGCGTGGCGGCCAGCTTGTCCTTGGTGGTGTAGACCGCCACCATCAGCGCCAGCAGGGCATAGCCCGTCAGCACGATCTCGGGGAGGAGGGTCTGGAAATCGGCGGAAGTCATTCCGAATGTCCTTCGTTCAGGGCCACCGCCGCCGCATCAGCGGGCAGCGCGGCCTGGTAGTCGGTGACAAGGGCCGTGACGGAAGGCCCGATGATGTCGGTCACAAGGCTGGGATAGACACCCAGGATCAGGGTCATCGCGATGAGGGGGGCGAAGACCACCCTCTCGCGCCGGTCCATGTCGGTGATCGAGCGCAGCGCCTCCTTGATCAGGTCGCCAAAGACGACCTGGCGGTAAAGCCACAGCGCATAGGCGGCGGACAGGATCACGCCGGTCGCGGCGACGGCGGCGACCCAGGTGTTGACCTGGAAGACTCCCATCAGGGTCAGGAATTCGCCGACGAAACCGCTGGTGCCCGGCAGGCCGACGTTGGCCATCGTGAAGAACATGAACACCAGCGCATAGGCCGGCATCCGGTTCACCAACCCGCCATAGGCGTCGATCTCGCGCGTGTGCATCCGGTCGTAGATCACGCCGACGCACAGGAACAAGGCGCCCGAGATGAAGCCGTGGCTGATCATCTGGAAGATCGCCCCGTCGACGCCCTGCTGGTTGGCCGAGAAGATCCCCATCGTGACAAAGCCCATGTGGGCCACCGACGAATAGGCGATCAGCTTCTTCATGTCGGTCTGCGCCAGCGCGACAAGGCTGGTGTAGACAATCGCGATGGCCGACAGCCACAGCACCAGCGGCGCCATGACGTCGGACCCGACCGGGAACATCGGCAGGCTGAAGCGCAGGAAGCCGTAGCCGCCCATCTTCAGCAGGATCGCCGCCAGCACCACGGACCCGGCGGTTGGCGCCTGGACGTGGGCGTCAGGCAGCCAGGTGTGGACCGGCCACATCGGCATCTTGACCGCGAAGCTGGCAAAGAAGGCCAGGAACAGCATGGTCTGCAACCCGCCCACGACCTGGAAGCCCAGCAGGCTGAACGTCTCGGACCCGAAGTCATGCGCCAGCAGCTCGACGATGTCGGTGGTCCCGGCGTCGAAATACATCACGATCATCGCGACCAGCATCAGCACCGACCCAAGGAAGGTGTAGAGGAAGAACTTGAACGCCGCGTAGATCCGCTCCTTGCCGCCCCAGATGCCGATGATCAGGAACATCGGGATCAGCCCGGCCTCGAAGAACAGGTAGAACAGCACCAGGTCCAGCGCCATGAACACGCCCAGCATCAGCGTTTCCAGCACCAGGAAGGCGATCATGTATTCCTTGACCCGCGTCTCCACGTTCCAGCAGGCATAGATCGTGATCGGCATCAGGAAGGTGGTCAGCATGACGAACAGGATCGAGATCCCGTCGACGCCCATCTTGTAGGTCAGGCCCAGGATCCACTCGCGCTCCTCGACGAACTGGAAGCCGGTGTTCGACGGATCGAAGCGGAACAGGATGAACAGCGAGATGACGAACGTCGCCGTGGTGGTGAAGAGCGCAAGCCACTTCGCCCCCTGCCGCGCCGCCGCGTCGTCGCCGCGCATGAACAGCGCGAGGATCAGCGCCGCGACCAGCGGCAGGAAGGTGATGATCGAGAGAAGCTGGTTTTCCATGATGCGCGCCCCTTACTTCGCGCCGCCGAAGAGCGTCATCCAGGTGACCAGGATCACGATCCCCAGCACCATCGCGAAGGCGTAGTGGAACAGGTAGCCGGACTGCGCGCGGCCTGCGAGACGGGTCAGCGCCGGGATCAGTCCCATCGCCACCCCGTTCAGCGCGCCGTCGATGACCGCTCCGTCGCCCTTCTTCCACAGGAAGCCCCCAAGCCATTTGGCCGGGCGCACGAAGATCAGGTCGAAAAGCTCGTCGAAGTACCACTTGTTCAAGAGGAACAGATACAGCGGACGCTGCTGCGCGGCCAGGCGGCGCGGCAGGCTGGGGTCCTTGATGTAGAACAGCCAGGCCAGGGCGAAGCCGATCAGCATGGCGACGAAGGGCGAGACCCTTACCCAGGTCGGCACCAGGTGGGCCGCGGTGATCATCGTGGTCGGCGCATGCTCTGACTTCGCCACCTTGTCGGGGTCAACGCGCGTGTCGACCACGGCCTGTTCCTCCGGCGTGAAGGGCAGCATCACCAGCGCACCCTTGGGGGCCACGCCCACGGCATGGGCTTCGGCGGCGTGTTGCTCGGCCGGGGCGGCCTCGGTCGTGGCCGCGTCGGCGACGATGGTCTGGCCTTCGGTGCTGGCTGCGGCAACCTCGCCTTCGGCCGTCTCTCCGTATGCTTCGCCGTGGGCAGCGGCTTCCATGCCGAACCAGGTCCGCACCGCGGTCTCGTCGCCGAAGAAGACCTTGTACCACAGCATCCCCGAGAAGACCGCGCCCAGGGCCAGGACCCCCAGCGGGATCAGCATGACCAGCGGGCTTTCGTGCGGCTCGTGGTGGTGGTGGTCGTCATGGCCCTTGGTGTCGTGCACCGCGCCGTTGTGGTCGTCGTGGCCATGCCCGTTCCCGTGGGCGCGGGACTCGCCAAAGAAGGTCATGAACATCAGCCGCCAGGAGTAGAAGCTGGTGAAGCAGGCAGCGACGACCAGGAGCCAGAAGGCAAAGCCCGACCCGATCCAGGCGCTTTCGATCACCGCGTCCTTCGACAGGAACCCGGCAAAACCGTAATAGGTCAGCGGAATCCCGACCCCGGTGATCGCCAGTGTCCCGATCATCATCGCCCAGAACGTGTAGGGGATCTTCTTCCGCAACCCGCCATAATAGCGCATGTCCTGTTCGTGGTGGGTCGCATGGATCACCGAGCCTGCGCCCAGGAAGAGCATGGCCTTGAAGAAGGCGTGGGTGAACAGGTGGAACATTGCCACCGAATAGACCCCCACCCCGGCGGCCACGAACATGTAGCCCAGCTGCGACATGGTCGAATAGGCGATCACGCGCTTGATGTCGTTCTGCACCAGACCGATGGTCGCCGCGACGAAGGCCGTGCAGGCCCCAAGGACGGTGATGAAGGCCAGCGCTTGCGGCGCGTATTCGTAGACCGGCGACATCCGGCAGACCAGGAACACCCCCGCCGTCACCATCGTCGCGGCATGGATCAGCGCCGAAACCGGCGTTGGCCCCTCCATCGCGTCCGGCAGCCAGGTGTGCAGGAACAGCTGCGCCGATTTCCCCATCGCCCCGATGAACAGCAGCACCCCGATCAGGTTCGCCGCGTTCCATTCGGTCCACAGGAAGGTCAGGTTCGTCTCGGCCAGCGCGGGGGCGGCGGCGAAGATGTCGTCAAAGCGGATGCTGTCGGTCAGGTAGAACAGCGCGAAGATGCCAAGCGCAAAGCCGAAGTCGCCGACCCGGTTGACGATGAAGGCCTTCATGGCGGCCGAATTCGCGCTGGCCTTGCGGTAGTAAAAGCCGATCAGCAGATACGAGGCGACGCCCACGCCTTCCCAGCCGAAGAACATCTGCACCAGGTTGTCGGCGGTCACCAGCATCAGCATCGAGAAGGTGAAGAACGACAGGTAGGCGAAGAAGCGGGCCTTGTAACGCTCGCCCTCGCGCCAGTTCTCGTCATGCGCCATGTAGCCGAAGCTGTAGAGGTGGACGAGCGCCGAGACCGAGTTCACCACAACCAGCATGATCGCGGTCAGCCGGTCCAGCCGGATCGCCCATTCCGACTGCCCATGGTGCCGGATTCGATCCAGCGCATCAGGACGATGCGCTGCGTCTCGCCGTCGAAGGTCAGGAAGATCTGCCAGGACAGGGCGGCGGCCAGGAAGACCAGCGCGGTGGCGATGACCTGGCCCGCCTTCTCGCCGATCAGACGCCAGCCGAAGCCGCAGATCAGGGCCCCGATCAGGGGAGCGAAGAGGATGATCGTTGCCATTTACTCGGTCCTGCCTTGGGTCGCGCCACAGCGGTTTGATCCGCAGCGCGTAGATTGGAATTCCTGCACCGGAGCAGCCCCGGCGGCGTGGCATGTCTCGCTCTCGAGGCCGAGCATCGGGCCCGTCTGGCCCGTCACCCGCATCCCGAACACGTTGCGCTCCCCGACGGCGGTCATGGCTCAGCCCTTCATCACGTTGACGTCTTCCACCTCGATGGTGCCGCGGTTGCGGAAGAAGACGACAAGGATGGCCAGGCCGATCGCCGCTTCGGCGGCGGCGACGGTCAGGACGAACATGGTGAAGACCTGGCCGACAAGGTCGCCCGAGAAGGACGAGAAGGCGACGAGGTTGATGTTCACGGCCAGAAGCATCAGTTCGATCGACATCAGGATGACGATCACGTTCTTCCGGTTCAGGAAGATCCCGAAGATCCCGATGACGAACAGCGCTGCCGCCACCGTCAGGTAATGTTCAAGTCCGATCATCGTCTCGTTCCCTCGTCAGCCGTTTCGGCCATTTTCGTAGGTCGGGGTTCACCCCGACATTGTTCGGGGTCGGGGCGAACCCCGACCTACAACCCCTGCCCCGGCTTGACGTCCTTCAGCTCCATCGCCTTGGCCGGGTCGCGCCACATCTGCTGCAGCACGTCCTGCCGCTTGACGTCCTTCCTGTGGCGCAGGGTCAGCAGGATCGCCCCGATCATCGCGACCAGCAGGATCAGGCCCGAAAGCTGGAACAGCAGGAAATAGCGGTCGTAGAGGATCATCCCCAGCGCGCGGGTGTTCTCCATCTCGGTCGGGGCGGGGGCCACGGCCTGACGCAAGCCCTCGGCCCCATCCGCCGCCGTCCAGACGCCGACGCCGATGGCGACCTGCATCAGAAGGACCACGCCGATCAGCAGGCCAAGCGGCATGTAGCGCGCAAGCTCCCCTTTCAGGGCGGCAAAGTCGATGTCCAGCATCATCACGACGAACAGGAACAGCACCGCCACCGCGCCGACGTAGACGATGACCAGCAGCATCGCCACGAACTCGGCCCCGAGCATGACGAACAGGCCCGAGGTGGACAGGAATGCCAGGATCAGCCACAGCACCGAATGGACCGGGTTGCGGCTGAGCGTCACCATCAGGCCCGAGGCGACCGTGCTTATGGCGAACATGTAGAAGGCGAAACTGAAGACGGTCATGCGTCTTTCTCCTCAGGGGTCTCGGCGAAGACTACTTGCGCGATTTCCAGCGCCTTCTGCATGGCGGGCACGCCGCCGAACATCGACATCTGCCAGATCACTTCCGCGACCTCGCGCTTGGTGGCCCCGGCGGCAAGGCCGTTCTTGATCGTCATCCGAAGTTGCGGCTCGCCCAGCGGGCCCAGCACCGTCAGCGCGGCGATTGTCACCAGAAACCGGGTGCGGGCATCCAGGCCCTCGGGGTTGAAGGTCTTGCCGAACCACATCTCCAGCAGTTCCTTCGGCATCGCCGGAAAGAACTTCTCGAACGCCTTCGCATCGACGTTCTCCATGCCGGGCATGAAGGACTGGGCCATCTTCTGGCCCTGCTCCATCATCGAGGCGAACATCTTGGCGAAATCGTCGGTCATGGGATCACCTGTAGGGGGCGTCGATTTCAAGGTTGCGGGCGATCTCGGCTTCCCAGCGGGCGCCGTTTTCCAGCAGGCGGTCCTTGTTGTAGAACAGCTCTTCCCGCGTCTCGGTCGAAAACTCGAAGTTCGGGCCTTCGACGATGGCATCGACCGGGCAGGCCTCCTGGCAGAAGCCGCAGTAGATGCACTTGGTCATGTCGATGTCATAGCGCGTGGTCCGGCGGGAGCCATCCTCACGCGGTTCGGCGTCGATGGTGATCGCCTGCGCCGGGCAGACCGCCTCACAGAGCTTGCAGGCGATGCAGCGTTCCTCGCCGTTGGGATAGCGGCGCAGGGCGTGTTCACCCCGGAAACGGGGGCTGAGCGGCCCCTTCTCGTGCGGGTAGTTGACCGTCGATTTCGGCGC
>PNNE01000351.1 GCA_013824055.1 Rhodobacter sp.
AAGGCAACCTTGGCGGCGTCTTCGTCCGTGGCGGCGCCGGTCACGCGGACCTCGACCAGCTTGGTCGCACCCTCGCCGTCGCGGACGACCTGCAGCGCCAGGTCGCGCATGACGCCTGCCAGTGCGGTCTCGAAGGATTTCAGCGCCGGGCCTTTCAGTTCGGCCGCCGGGGATTGCCCGGTTGCCGCGATCAGCAGGGTGTCCGAGGTCGAGGTGTCGCTGTCCACGGTGATCGAGTTGAAGGTCGCGCCCACGTTGCGCGACACAAGTTTCTGCAATGCCGCGGCCGAAATCTTCGCGTCGGTGAAGATGTAGACCAGCATCGTCGCCATGTCGGGCGCGATCATCCCCGAGCCCTTGGCGATGCCGGAAATGTGGATCTCCCCGCCCTCGCCCTGCACCGTGGCGGCGGCGCCCTTGGGGAAGGTGTCGGTGGTCATGATCGCCCGGGCGGCCATTTCCACGGCGTCTTCGGTCAGTGCGGCCACCAGGTCGGGGACCTTGGCGGTGATCTTCTGATACGGCAGCGGCTCGCCGATGACGCCGGTCGAGGCGGAGAAGACGCGGGCGGCCGGAACCCCGAGCGCCTCGGCCACGGCGCCGGTGACGGCGGCCACAGCCTCATCGCCCAGCTTCCCGGTGAAGGCGTTGGAATTGCCGGAGTTGACGATGATCGCCGCCCCGGCACCCTCGGGAACCTTCACGGCCAGCTTTGCCTGGCAATCGCGCACGCAGGCAGAGCGGGTGGAAGACCTGGTGAAGACCCCGGCCATCGTGGTGCCGGGGGCGAGGCGGACCAGCATCACGTCCTTGCGGTTCTGGTAGCGCACGCCTGCCTCGACGGCGGCGAAGTCCGCGCCCTTGATCGCTGGCAGCACCGGAAAACCGGCCGGAGCCAGCGGCGAGACCGGCTTCATCGCCTTCTTCGCTGCCGCCACCACGTCGCCGACGGCGTCCTGCACCGCTTCGGCCACCGGACCGGCGGCGGCGGTGAAGCTGTCCTTCAGCTTGCGGACCTTCTTCTTCAGCGCCTTCGCTTCGGCTTTCCAGTCAGTCTTCGCCATCACCGTCCCCCAGGTTGCCGCAGTTTCAGTCGATCAGGGCCGAGTTCTTCAGCAGCGCCGGGTCCAGCCCTTCGCCTTCGCGCGTGACCGTGGCACCCTTGGTCAGCTCTTCGATCTTCGCATTGATCGCGGCGTTTTCAACCTCGGCCGCAAGTTCGTCGCGCAGCTGGTCCAGGGTGGGCTTTTCGGCCACGCGGGTTTCCCTGACCAGGATCAGATGAAAGCCGAAATCGGTCTGGACCGGGCCGGAGACCTCGCCGACCTTGGCGGCGATCACGGCATCCTCGAAGGGCTTGACCATCATGCCCAGACCGAACCAGCCCAGGTCACCGCCATTGGCGCCCGATCCGGTGTCGGTCGACCTGGCCTTGGCGATTTCGGCGAAATCCGCGCCGGCGGCCAGTTCGGCCTTGATGGCGTCGGCCTCTTCCCTGGTGGCGACAAGGATATGGGCGGCGTTGTATTCGGTCTGCGGGGCTGCGTCCTTGAAACGCGCGTCATAGGCCGCCTGAAGCGCCTCGTCGGTGACGGCGGTGGCGACGATGTTCTCGATGGCGATGCCCGAGACGAGGCCGCGCTTGTCGTTGTCCAGGGTGGCGACCACCCGCGGACCAAGCTCGCCGACCGACTGGGCCAGGACTTCCTGCTGGATCAGCTGGTTGTAGATGCCCTTGAACAGCACGTCGTCAGCCAGCTGCTGGTATTCCGGCGGCAGCGTTTCGCGCAGCGCGATCATGTGGCCCAGCGTGATGGCCACCCCGTTCACGGTCGCGACCACGGTATCCGCGGTCTCGCCCTCGGCCAGTGCGGGGCCGGACAACACCGCCGTCAGTGCCAGGACCGACCAGACCTTCGCGCATTTCATCATTTTCACCTACTCCTGATCGGGACTGCCGGCCCGCTTAAGTTGACTATGCCGGTGCTTCCCCTTACATCGCGACAGTCGCGTGGAACGGTCTTGTCCGGTCATGCTCTGGACCTTCTAGGGAAGGCCGTGGGGGCGGGCAAGCCCGCACTGCCACACGATGCTGTCACAGAAGCCGCCCCACGGAGAAAACATGCTGGGTCTTGGATCGATTACGCGGAAGGTGTTCGGAAGCCCGAACGACCGCAAGGTGAAGTCCGTCCGCCCCGTGGTGGCGCAGATCAACGCGCTGGAGCCAGAGTTCCAGGCGCTGAGCGACGACGGCATCATCGCCAAGACGCGCGCGTTTCAAAAGCGCGTGCAAGAGGGTGGCGAAAGCCTGGAGTCGATCCTGCCCGAGGCCTTTGCCAACTGCCGCGAAGCCGCGCGGCGGGCTTTGGGCCTGCGGGGCTTCGACGTCCAGCTGAAGGGCGCGATGTTCCTGCACCAGGGCAACATTTCCGAGATGAAGACCGGCGAGGGCAAGACGCTGGTCGCCACCTTTGCGGCCTATCTGAATGCGCTGGCGGGCAAGGGCGTGCATGTCGTGACGGTGAACGACTATCTGGCCAAGCGCGATGCCGAGTGGATGGGCAAGGTCTATGCGGCCCTGGGGATGACCACGGGCGTCGTCTA
The DNA here is from genome assembly GCA_013824055.1 of Rhodobacter sp. GTDB lineage: Bacteria > Pseudomonadota > Alphaproteobacteria > Rhodobacterales > Rhodobacteraceae > Tabrizicola. Next base: position 2,605 of record PNNE01000351.1, read on the forward strand.
TTCGCAGCAGCCCGATACCGAGAAGAAGGCCGCCTACCGCGCCGACATCACCTATGCGACGAACAACGAGCTGGGGTTCGACTACCTGCGCGACAACATGAAGGCCTCGCTCGAGGACATGGCGCAGCGCGGGCACCATTATGCGATCGTCGACGAGGTGGACAGCATCCTGATCGACGAGGCGCGGACGCCCCTGATCATCTCGGGCCCCAGCCAGGACCGCAGCCCGCTTTACACGGCGGTGAACCAGGTGATCCCGCATCTGACGGAAGAGCATTACGCAGTGGATGAAAAGACCCGCGGCGTGACGCTGACCGAAGAGGGGAACGACGTCATCGAGGACCTTCTGCGTCAGGCGGGCATCCTGCCCGAGGGGCAGAACCTCTATGAGGCGGAAAGCACCTCCATCGTGCACCACGTCAACCAGGCGCTTCGGGCGCACAAGCTGTTCTTCAAGGACCAGCAATACATCGTCCGCGACGGCGAAGTGATGCTGATCGACGAATTCACCGGCCGCATGATGAAGGGCCGCCGGTTGTCCGACGGCCTGCACCAGGCGATCGAGGCGAAGGAAGGGGTCAAGATCAACCCCGAGAACGTGACCTACGCCAGCGTGACATTCCAGAACTACTTCCGGCTTTACGAAAAGCTGGGCGGCATGACCGGCACCGCCGTGACCGAGGCCGAGGAATTCCGCGAAATCTACGGGCTTGGCGTGGTCGAGGTTCCGACCAACCGCCCCGTCGCCCGGATCGACGAACATGACCAGGTCTTCCGCACCGCGCGCGAAAAGTATGACGGCATCCTTGTCGCCATCAAGGAAGCGCATGCGAAGGGCCAGCCGATCCTGGTCGGCACGACATCCATCGAAAAGTCCGAACAGCTGTCCGCGCTCTTGAAAGGCGCCGACATTCCGCACAGCGTCCTGAACGCGCGCCAGCACGAACAGGAAGCCAAGATCGTCGCCGATGCGGGCAAGCTCGGCTCGGTCACGATCGCGACGAACATGGCCGGCCGCGGCACCGACATCAAGCTGGGCGGCAACGTCGAGTTCAAGGTGATGGAGGCCATCGCCGCTGACCCCGAGGGCGATCACGTCGCCATCCGCGCCCGGATCGAGGCCGAGCACAAGGACGAGGAAGAGGCGGTCAAGCAGGCCGGGGGTCTGTTTGTCCTGGGCACCGAACGCCACGAAAGCCGCCGCATCGACAACCAGCTGCGCGGCCGCTCGGGCCGTCAGGGCGACCCGGGCCGTTCCGCCTTCTTCCTGTCGCTGGAAGACGACCTGATGCGGATCTTCGGGTCCGACCGGCTGGACAAGATCCTGTCGACGCTGGGCATGAAGGAAGGCGAATCCATCGTTCACCCCTGGGTCAACAAGAGCCTGGAAAAGGCGCAGGCCAAGGTCGAAGGCCGCAACTTCGACATCCGCAAGCAGCTCTTGAAATTCGACGACGTGATGAACGACCAGCGCAAGGCGATCTTCTCGCAGCGGATGGAGATCATGCAGGCCGACCACGTCGCCGACGTTGCCACCGACATGCGCCACCAGGTGATCGAGGACCTTGTCGACCTGGCCATGCCGCCCAAGTCCTACCCGGATGCCTGGGACACCGATGCCCTGACCGCGTCGGTCCGCGACATGCTGAACCTGGAGCTGCCGATTGCCGACTGGGCCGCCGAAGAGGGCGTCGACCAGGCGGTGATTCAAGAGCGCATCACCGAGGCTTCGGACCGGATGATGGCCGAGAAGGCCGAGAAGTTCGGTGCCGCGACCATGCAGACCATCGAAAAGCAGGTGCTCTTGCAGGCCATCGACAGCAAGTGGCGTGAGCATCTCGTGCGGCTGGAACACCTCCGCTCGGTGGTGAGCTTCCGCGGCTATGCGCAGCGCGACCCGCTGAACGAATACAAGACCGAGGCCTTCCAGCTGTTCGGAGGTCTTCTGAACTCGCTGCGCGAGCAGACGACCCAGCAGTTGTCGCGCATCCGTCCGGTGACGAAGGAAGAGCAGGAAGAGATGGTGCGGCAGATGGCTGCCACCCAGCCCGAGGCCCAGGCGCCGAAGGTGGTCGAAGCCGCTGCGGCAGCCGCACCCGCCGCCGCGCTGGCGGCAGCCCCGGTTGCCGAAGCTGCCACCCGGCTGGCCGGCTTTGACGAGGCCGATCGGACAACCTGGGGCAATCCTGGACGCAATGACCTGTGCCCCTGCGGCTCGGGCGAGAAGTTCAAGCACTGCCACGGTCGCCTGGCCTGAGGCGGCCATCTCGGCCGGGGTGATTCCCGGCCGATCAGGGCAGCATTCCGTAAGCCTTCCCAATTGATGCCATTTCTCCGCCCCTATTCGGCACTACTCCGAACAGTAACGATTCTCACCGGGGCACTGCCATGCTTTGGGGCAAAAAGGTTCTTCAGGTTGCTGCCGTCCTGGCGGTTGCCGTCGGAGCCGCCCATACAGCGGAACAACTGCAGGCCCCCGCGGCCCAGCATTCGCTTTTGCGGACCGCAGCAGACGCGGCGCGCGACCCGCGCGCGGGCAGCGTTCAGCCGCAGAATCCCGCTGTCCCTGACTCCGCCTCGCTGAGCAGCCCCGCCGATCCGGGTCTGGGTCAGGTCACCGGCATCACCGCGGTCGCGGCTGCGGCACCGCGCCTTGCCGGCGACGGATGCCAGGCGCAGCTGTCGCTTGCCACCCTGCCCGGCGCGATGATCAAGGCCAGCCTGGCCGCGCCCTGCAACCGTGGCGAACGTTTCGTGGTCCGGCATTCCGGCCTGTCCTTCACGGCGCAGACCAGGCCCGACGGGCTGGCGACCGTGATCCTTCCGGCGCTGCGGGCCGACGCGATGGTCGCCGTCTATCTGCAGGATTCCCGCCTGGTCCTGGGCCGCGTCACCGTGCCGGACGCCGCATCCTACGCCCGCTTTGCCATCAGCTGGGACAGCCCGGTCGAGATCGAGCTGCGTGTCACCGACGGCGACAGGGTGCTGATCGGCAGCGCGGCAATGTCGGGATTGGAACAGGGCGTCCTCGCCCTGGGACAGGGCAATCTTCCCTCGCCGGTCATGGCCCGGGTCTATTCGGTTCCCGGCAAGGACCTTGGCCAGGCCGACATCACCGGCGAGCTGCGCATCACCCCGGCAACCTGTGGCCGGACCCTGCGGGTCGAGACGGCACAGTCCAGCGGCGGCGTCGCCTCCACCTCCGAGCAGATCATTGCCGTGCCGCTGTGCGGGACCGCAGGCGACATTCTGGTGTTGAAGAATCTTGCGCCTGCCCTGAAACTCGCCGCTCCTAAGTAAGGGTGCGGAACGGTCGATGGGTGTGAAGGCAGGACTCGCGGTGCTTTGCGCTGCGCTGAGCATTCCGGGCTTGGCCGCTGCCCAGGATGTCACCCTGGTCGCCCGCGAAGGCGGCATCGTGCTGACCGGCACCCTGCAGGGCTATGACGGCGAATTCTACCGCATCGACACCGCCTATGGGCTGCTGACCGTGGACGGCCAGGGTGTCATCTGCGAGGGTCCGGCCTGCCCGGACCTGATCGCCCCCAAGGCGGTGATGCGGATCGTCGGCTCGCCCGATGCCGCAGACCTGTTGCCCGCGCTGTTCCAGGCCTTCGCCAGGGCACGCGGGCTGGTCTACGAGCCGGTCGCAGGGCCGGGCTTCCAGGCCCGCGTCCTGGACCCGGAAAGCCGCAAGGACCTGGCCGAGGTGTCCTTCACGCCGATGGCGCCGGACCTGGCCACGGCGGCGCTGCAGGACGGGGCGGCGGACCTGAAGCTGGCCTTCCGCGCCGAGCCGGACCTGGTCAACCACTCGGTCGCGATGGATGCGCTGGTGGTGCTGGTGGCCCCGGACAACCCCACGCCCGAGATCTCGACCGTCGAGCTGGCGCAGATCCTGGCAGGAGAGGTCGACAACTGGGCGCAGGTCGGCGGGCCGGACATGCCCATCGTGCTGCATGCGCTTGCCCAGGAGGCGGACCTGCAGCGCGCGCTGGGCGAAAGGCTTGGCAACCAGGACATGGCCGCGGTGCGACACCCCGACCTTGCGACGCTGGCCAGGGCGGTGGCGATGGACCCCTGGGCCGTCGCGATCTCGGGCCGGTCGGAGATTGCTCCGGCGCGGCGGATGCCGCTGACCGACAGCTGCGGCTTCCCCTTGCTGCCGACTGCGCTGGCGATCAAGGCCGAGGATTATCCCCTGGCGCTGCCGGTCATGCTGCTGACGCCAAAGCGCCGCCTGCCGCTGCTGACGCGGGAATTCCTGGATTTCCTGCGCACGCCCGAGGCGCAGGCGGCAGTGTCGGCGGCGGGGTTCGTCGACCGCTCGGCCAGCCGCCAGCCGATGACGGCGGACGGCCTGCGCCTGATCAACGCGATCCGGGGCGCGGGCGAGGATGTGACGCTGGACGACCTGAAGCGGCTGGCGGGGATCATGGACGGGGCCGACCGGGTCTCGCTGACCTTCCGGTTCGAGGATGGGTCCTCCACGCTGGACGCCCAGTCGCAGGACAACCTGGTGGACCTGGCGCAGCTGATCGCCGTGGGGCAGTTCCGGGATCAGAAGCTGGTGCTGGCCGGGTTTTCCGACGGGTCGGGGGCGGCGCAGGCGAACCTGGCGCTGTCGGTCGAACGCGCGGCGACGGTGGCGCAGGAACTGGCGACGGTGGCACCGGACCTGGCACCCGCCGACCTGCCGGTGGTCGAAGGCTTTGGCGAGGCGCTGCCGATGGCCTGCGACGAGACCGCCATCGGCCGCCAGTTGAACCGGAGGGTCGAGCTCTGGGTCGTCCCCGACTTCGCGCCCGCCGAGGCCCCGGCGCCTTAGGCCAGATACTCGGTCAGGGTCTGCGTCGTCCCCGCAGCCCAAAGCCGGTTCAGCTGCCGCTCGAACGCCGCGGCAAAGCGCGCATCCCGGCCCAGATCGCCATAGACTGCCGTCATCTCCAGCCATGCCGCAGGGCGCGACTTCGCCGCCTTCGACCGGGCGACCAGCGCCTCCCAGTCCGGGTCGTTCGGCGGAATCACCGTCCCGCTGTCCGTCTCGCCAAAGCAGTACCGGCACCACAACGCGCTGACCAGGGCCAGCCCTTCGACCGCCCCACCCGCCGCCAGTGCATCGCGGATCGACGGCACGATGAATTTTGGCTGCCGGTTCGAGCCGTCCAGGCACAGGCGGCGTTCGGTATCCGCGACTTCGGGGTTGCTGAAACGGTCCACGATCAGGCGGTAGTAGTCACCCAGGTTGGTGTCAGGCACCGGCGGGATATAGGGGATGATCTCGTCCATCTCGACCTTGTCGAGCAGCCCCCGGATCAGCGGGTTGGCCATCGCCTCGTGGACATACTCGATGTCCAGCAATCCACCCGGATAGGCGATGGTCGCGTGCCCGCCGTTCAGGATGCGGATCTTCATCAGCTCGAAATTGTGCACGTGGGGTGTCAGCGTCACCCCCACCTTCTCCCACGCCGGGCGGCCTGCGGGGAAGTCGTCCTCAAGCACCCACTGCCGGAACGGCTCGCAGGTCACGGGCACCGGGTCGTCGCCCAGCCCGAAGGCCGCCGCCATCGCCCGCTCCCGAGGCCCGGTCGCCGGGGTGATGCGGTCCACCATCCCGTTCGGGAAAGCAACCTTCGCCGCGATCCAGTCGGCCAGGTCCCGGTCCTGGATCGCCGCCAGCCCTGTCACCGCCGCCTTCGTCACATGCCCGTTGCCCGGCAGGTTGTCGCAGGACATGACCGTGAACGGAGCCACCCCCGCCGCGCGCCGCGCCTTGATCGCCGCGATGA
>PNNE01000038.1 GCA_013824055.1 Rhodobacter sp.
GCCAGAAGGCGCGACCTGAAGGAAAGGCCCCGGATCGCTCCGGGGCCTTTCCGCTTTTGGGGGCCTTTCCGCTTTTGGGGGCCTTTCCGCTTGTGGGGGCGATTTCGGCCGGCCTCAGGGGTTCACCACCGGCGCGCCAAGCTGCGGAGCTCCGGGCAGGGTGGGCAAGCCTCCCGGCGCAGTGCCTCCCGGTGCGGTGCCTCCCGGTGCGGTGCCGCCCAGGTTCGGCGCACCAAGCTGCGGCAGACCGCCCGGTGCCCCTGGGGTCAGCGTCTGCAGGGTGGGGACCCTGATCTCGACCGTGGACGGGTCGATCACCGGTCCCTTGTAGTGCATCACGATCTGCGGAAAGAAGATGACCACGAAGATCATCGTCACCTGGATGATGATGAAGGGGATCGCGCCCTTGTAGATCTCGACCGTCTTGATCCCGTCCATCTTCTTGCCGGTGACCTTGTCCAGATAGGGCACCTTGGCCGCGACCGAACGCAGGTAGAACAGCGCAAAGCCGAAGGGCGGGGTCAGGAAGCTGGTCTGCAGGTTCACCCCGATGATCACTCCCAGCCAGATCAGGTCGATTCCCAGCGTTTCTGCCGGAGCGATCAAGAGCGGGACCAGGACGAAGGCGATCTCGAAGAAGTCCAGGAAGAAGCCCAGGATGAAGATGATCAGGTTCACCACCAGCAGAAAGCCGTACTGGCCCCCTGGCACGGCGGTCAGCAGCTCCTCGACCCAGATGTGGCCGTTCACGCCGTAGAAGGTCAGGCTGAACATCCGCGCGCCGATCAGCACGAACATGACAAAGGCCGACAGGCGTGTGGCGGCGATCAGCGCCGATTGCAGGACCGGGAACTTGAAGCGCCCCTTGGCCCAGGCCAGGACCATCGCCCCCACGGCCCCCATCGCGCCGCCCTCGGTCGGGGTGGCAAGGCCGATGAAGATCGTGCCCAGCACCAGGAAGATCAGCGCCAGCGGCGGGATCAGCACCATGATCACCTGCTGCGCCAGGCGCGACAGCAGGTTGATGCCCAGGTAGCGGTCCGCCAGCGCGTAGAAGTAGATGACCAGGGTGGCGATGGTTGCGCCCAGCACGTCGGCATTGGCTCCCCAGGCGTCATACCACAGGTAATGCGCGACGTAGCCGATGCCGATGCCCGCGGCCAGCGCCACCAGAAGCGAGGTCACCCCCCCGCCCAGCGTCCGCGCCTCGGGCGGCAGGGCAGGGACCTTGTGCGGCTGGAAGATCGCGACCATGCAGACATAGCCCAGATACATGCCGGTCAGGATCAGCCCCGGAATGATCGCGCCCTGGTACATGTCGCCGACCGACCGGCCCAGCTGGTCGGCCAGCACGATCAGCACAAGGCTGGGCGGGATGATCTGCGCCAGCGTGCCCGAAGCCGCGATGACCCCGGTCGCCGTGCGCCGGTCATAGCCGTAGCGCAGCATGATCGGCAGCGAGATCAGGCCCATCGCGATGACCGAGGCCGCGACGACGCCCGTGGTGGCGGCCAGCAGCGCGCCGACCAGGATCACGGCAAAGGCCAGCCCGCCGCGGATCGGGCCGAACAGCTGGCCGATCGTGTCGAGCAGGTCCTCGGCCATGCCACTGCGTTCCAGGATGATCCCCATGAAGGTGAAGAAGGGGATGGCCAGCAGGGTCTCGTTCGACATGACCCCCCACAGCCGTTGCGGCATGGTGCCCAGAAGTGGCCAGTCCAGGGTGATCTCGCCGTTGGAATAGGGCGCAAGCCAGACGCCGATGACGAAGAAGATCAGCCCGTTCGCCGCCAGGGCAAAGCTGACCGGATAGCCGTACAGCAGAAAGACGACCAGGCTCACGAAGATGATCGGAGCCATGTTGTGCGCGATGATCTCGATCATTTCTTCCCCTCGGCGGCGTCTGCGGCGGCGGCGGCGGTGTTTGCGGCGGCGGCCTTGGCCTGGACTTCGGCAGCCAGATCCTCGACCTCCTTCAGGGCCTGCTCCTGGGCCGAGACGAAGGGATGCGGGTCCTCCATCAACCCGCGCATCACCGCGATCTTCTTCACGATCTCGGCCAGGGCCTGGAAGGACAGCATGATGAAGCCGATCAGCAGGATGGCGCGGGCCGGCCAGATGATCAGACCGCCGGCATTGGACGAGACCTGCCCGCTGACAAAGGCCTGGATCGTGTAGGGCCAGAGAAGCCAGGCCATCAGGACCACGAAGGGCAGCAGGAAGAAGATGTGCCCCAGAAGGTCGATCCAGTGCTGGGTCCTGCGGCTGCGCGAGCCGTAGAAGACATCGATCCGGATATGTTCGTTCTGTTGCAGGGTATAGGCGGCGGCACCCATGAAGGCCGCGCCGAAGAGATACCATTGCAGTTCAAGCCAGGCGTTCGACGACAGGTCGAACAACTTGCGGCTGACGGCATTCGCGGCACTGACCAGCACGGCCAGCAGGATCAGCCAGACGACAGATTTTCCGATGAACGCATTCACGCGGTCAATGCCGCGCGAGACCGCAAGCAAAGCCTGCATCCCCAATCCCTCCCGATGACGGCCGCCCTTGCTTCGGCGTGCCCTTTACCTTCCTTAGGCGATCTTGCGGTATCCGCCAAGAACTCAACCGGCGGCAGCGTCGGAATTGCCGTAGCGTCAAACCGCGTTGGACTTGTCCTTCAACCGCTGCCCGACGGCGGTGATGGCCTGGATTACCGGCATGAACTCCAGCCCAAGCTCGGTCAGCGCATATTCCACCGACGGCGGAGAGGTGTCCATGACCGCGCGCGTCAGAATCCCGCGTTCCTCCAGCTCGCGCAGACGCTGGGTCAGCACCTTGGCCGAAACAAGCGGGATGTCAGCACGCAACTCCGAAAAGCGCCGGGGGCCTGACGACAGATACCAGATGATGTTCGGCGTCCAGGCGCCGCCAATGAAGGCCATGCAGTCCGACAGGGGACACATCGGATGCGGAGTGCGGTTCTTGCGGCGCTTCAGCGTCATCGCGGGCCTCGGATCCAGTTACCCGGCAGATACCGCATTCGGCCCGTTACCGCAAGTTACCCCGTTACCAAAGGTGATCGGCTGCGCTAGCCATGCAGCATCCGCAACCAAGGAGCGACAGATGAAACTCTACATCAAGCCCGGCGCCTGCTCGATGGCCTCGCATATCATCCTGGCCGAGATCGGCGGGGACTATGCCGTGGAGGTGGTCGACACCGCGAACGGGGAAACCGCAAGCGGCGCGAATTACCGTAAGATCAACCCGAAGGGCAAGGTCCCGGCGCTGGAAGTCGAGGGCGAGGTGCTGACCGAGGGTCCGGCGATCCTGCAGTTCCTTGGCGACAAGGCCGTGATGGACGGGGCCGCGAACCTTGGCCTGGCCCCCGCCGGGGGCACGATGGCACGGGCGCGCGTGAACGAAGTGCTGAATTTCACCGGGACCGAACTGCACGTGGCCTTCGGACCGCTCTTCAACCCCGCCTCGACCGACGCGCAGAGAGAGGCCGCGCGGCAGGCGGTGGCAGGCAAGTTCGACTGGCTCGAGGCGCGGCTGACCGACGGTCGCGCGCATCTGACGGGCGAGGCGTTCACCATCGCCGACGCCTACGCGTTCGTGGTGACGAACTGGGCCAACTTCACGGGCATCGCGCTGTCCCGCTGGCCGCACCTGAGCGCCTTTCTGGCCCGCGTCGCCGCCCGCCCGGCGGTTCAGCGCGTGCTGAAGGCCGAGGGGCTGGCGGCATGAGCGCGCGGGACTACACCGGGGTGGCGGGGGTCCTCGCAACCTATTTTGACGGGCTTTACCACAGCGATACCCGACGCCTGGCGCAGGTCTTCCACCCCAGGGCGCAGTATGTCTGCGTCACGGACGGGACGCTTCTCTACCGCGACATGGCCGAGTACTTCCCGATCGTCGATGCCCGTCCATCCCCCGCCTCGCGCGGCGAGGTGCGGCGCGACGAGATCGTCTCGATTGACTTCGCCGGCCCGGTCACGGCCCGCGCCGTCGTCCGTTGCGCCATCGGCCCCCGGCAGTTCACCGACTTCCTGACGCTGATCCGGCTGGACGGGCGCTGGCAGGTGATTTCCAAGGTGTTCCACTATCAGGAGGAAAGCTGATGCCCTACGTCAACATCAAGATCACCCGTGAGGGGGCCACGCCCGCACAAAAGGCCGAACTCATTGCCGGGGTCACCGACCTTTTGCAGCGGGTCCTGAACAAGTCCCCGGCCACGACCTTCGTCGTCATCGACGAGGTCACACTGGAGGACTGGGGCATAGGCGGCCTGCCGGTCGAAGAATACCGCGCCAGCCAGAAAGCGCAAAGCGGGACCAATGGGTGACGGCATCCGCTATGCGGCCCTGATGTTCGCGGCGGGGATGGGCGTGCCGCTTCTCGCCGCGCTGAATTCGGCGCTCGGGCAGCGGATCGGCTCGCCCATCGCCGCCGGGGCGGTCATGTTCGCGCTCGCTTTCGTCGTGGCGCTGGTGGTTCTGGCGGTCTCGGGGCAGGGGTCTGCACTTGCCAAGGCACCCGGCCAGCCTCCCGTCCTGTTCCTGGCCGGTGGGCTGATGGTGTTCTATCTTCTGTCCATCACCTTCGTCGCGCCGCACTTCGGGCTTGGGAACGCGATCCTGTTCGTGCTTCTGGGGCAGATTGTCAGCTCGACCGTGATCGACGCCACCGGACTGATGGGACTGGCCGCGCGGCCGGTCAGCGGAGCGCGGTTGTTTGGCCTTGCGGTAATGGCTGTGGGCATCGTCCTGAGCCAACGGGGGTAGCCGATGTTTGCAAGGAGATCGAACCGGAGCCTTTCGAACTTCACCCCGCGTGCGGCCCGATCAGGTCCCAGCGGTTGCCGAACGGATCACGCCAAACGACGACCGAACCATAAGGTTCCTGCCGTGGCGCTTCCTCGAACTCTACCCCTGCGGCCAACATGGCGGCATGCTCTCGGACGAAGTCGTCGGTTTCAAGGAACAAAAACACCCTGCCCCCGGCCTGGTTGCCGATGGCAGCCTGCTGCACCTTGCCTTCGGCCCGCGCCAGCAGCAGCCGCACGCCACCGCCCGAAGGTTCGACCGTGACCCAGCGTTTGCGGCCCTGATCGATGTCCTCGACCAGTCGGAAGCCCAGCTTGCCCATATAGAATGCGAGCGCTTCGTCATAATCCGGCACGACCGGCGCCAGGGCCGGGACGGCTGCGGTCACAGCCGGGTATCGGGCAGGCTGATCCGGGCCACCTGCTCGGCTATGGGGTCGACCGACAGCGGATGCAGGTCGGCGGCATGGTCGGATGACGCGCCCATCGGCACCCATTCGCCGCCCTTGTAGATCTCCAGCGCGGAAAAGCCGGCCTTGTAGCCCATCTTGCGGCTGCCCGGCACCCAGTAGCCAAGGTAGACGTAAGGCAGGCCTGCCTCGCGCGCGATGGCGATGTGGTCAAGGATGACATAGGTCCCCAGGCTCATGTCCGTCAGGTCCGGGTCGTAGAAGCTGTAGACCATCGAAAGGCCGTCGTCGAAGACATCCGTCAGGCAGACCGCAGCCAGCAGGCGGCCCCGCTCGCCCTCGGTGGCGGGGCGGGTGTATTCGATGACGCGGCTCTTGATCGGGGTCTCTTCGATCATCGCGGCGAATTCGAAGATGTCCATGTCGGCCATGCCGCCATCGGCGTGGCGCTGGTCAAGATAGCGGCGAAAGAGCGTGAACTGATCTTCGGTCGCCCAGGGAGAGGTCGCATTGCGGCGCAGGCCCGCGGCCCGTTTCCAGACCTTCTTCTGCGTCCGCGACGGCTGGAAATCCGCCACCCGGATGCGGGCCGAAAGGCAGGCCGAACATTCCGCGCAAGAGGGCCGGTAGAGCACGTTCTGGCTGCGCCGGAAGCCCTGCTTGGACAGGGTGTCGTTCAGCTTTTGTGCATGTTCCCCCTGCAAGGCGGTGAACAGCTTCCGCTCCATCCGCCCGGGCAGGTAGGGGCAGGGCTGCGGCGCCGTCACGTAGAACTGGGGCGTCAGGGGAAGGGAATGGCGCATCGGGTTCAGGCCAGGACTGGAGTGGGGCAGAGCCTAGCAAGCCAAACGCCATCCGCCAAGCGTCCCCGTGCGGCAAATCGGAAACCCGCCCGTGTGGGGACACGGGCGGGGACACGGGCGGGGACACGGGCGGGGACACGGGCGGGGCAGGGGTCATGGCGTCAGGCGATCAGTATTCGCCCGGCCGCGCCCCCGGTTCCGGCTTCACTGCGGCTTCCGCGCTGTCCGCCGCAGCGGTCGCCCGGGCACGTTCGCTCATGAAGCTGTCGAACTCGGACTTGTCCTTCGAGGTCCGCAGCCGTTGCAGGAAGGCTTCGAACGCCTCCTGCTCCTCTTCCAGGCGACGCAGCGCCTGGGCCTTGTAGTCGTCGAAGGCGTGGTTGCCGGTGGGCTGGCCCGCGCGCATCGCGTGGCGACCCCAGGAGTGGTCTTGGCTGTGGTCATTGCTGTGGCGGCGCTGGCCGCAGGACCGTGCGAACATCTTTCTTCCCCAGATCATGTAGGCCAGAAGGGCAAGCCCCACGGGCCAGAAGATGATGAAGGCCAGGACCATGGCGACGATCCAGGCCCATTTGCCGCGCTGGTCAAGCCAGCCCTCGGCGCGACGAAAGGCGTTGCGGATCCCGCCAGGCCGGGCGGTGTCGGAACTCAGGTACATCGGCGGGTCTCCAGTTCATGTGAATGTCTTTCACATGAGGGAAGATGGACCCGGTCGGTCGCCCGCGCAAGTGGTTATGTGAAGAATGTTCACATGGGGTCGGGATCGGCTTCTTTCCGCCTATCCGGTAAAGTCCGCCACCCGCGCCCCCGTGACCCTGATCAGCGCGTCCGGGGCCACCCGGAACAGGTGGCGCGGGGTCCCCGCAGCCGCCCAGACTTCGGCAAAGTCCAGCAGCCGCGGGTCCGCAAAGCAGGGCGAGGGCGTCAGATGCCCAAGCGGCGCCACGCCGCCGATGGCAAAGCCGGTGACGGCGCGGACCACCTCGACCTCGGCCCGCGACAGGGGTTCCCCGGCCAGCGCCGCGGCTTTCCCAAGGTCCACCCGGTTTCCACCGGCGGTCAGGAACAGAAACAGCCCGGTCCTCCCCTGCAAGAGGATCGACTTGACGATCTGGTCGAGTGCCACCCCCGCATCGGCCGCCGCCGCCTCGGCCGTGCGGATCTCGGCCCTGGCTGCCACGGGCCCGGACTGAAGCCCCGCCGCCTGCAAGGCAGCCGCCACCCGCGCCAGCGATTTCGACATGCGTCGCCTCCCGGTTTTCCGACAGCTAAGCCTTGCCCTTGCCCCCGGTCAACGGTTGACCCTTGCGCCCCGCCGCAGCAAGGTCCGCGCATGACCCTTGCCGCCCGCATCACCCGCCTGCCCATCGCCTTCGACCCTGCCGCCGCTGCCGACCTGCGCGCCGACCTGCCCGGCTTTGCGCCCCCGGTGATGGAGCTGATGTCGGCCACCGCCGCCTGCAGCCCCTACCTGCGCGGACTGATGCTGCGCGAGGCGGACTGGCTGCGCGATGCGGTAGAGGCTCCCGAAGCCGCGCTGGACGCCACCCTGTCTGCCGCGGATGCGCTGGCCGCTGACGCGCTGCCGCTGGCCTTGCGCGAAGCCAAGCGCCGCGTGGCCCTGCTGGCTGCCCTTTGCGACGTCGGCGGCGTCTGGCCGCTGGAGCAGGTCACGGGTGCCCTGACCGGACTGGCCGACCGGGCGGTCCACCTCAGCCTCACCACCCTCGTTGCCGAGGAAATCCGCCGCGGACGCCTTCCCGGCGCCACCCCGGACGATGCCGCCACCGCAGGCGGAATGGTCGCGCTGGCGATGGGCAAGATGGGGGCGGGCGAGCTGAACTATTCCTCCGACATCGACCTGATCTGCCTGTTCGACGAGACCCGCTATCCTGGCGAGGAACAGGACGCGCGTGCCAGCTTCATCAAGGTCACCCGCCGGATGACCGCGATCCTGTCGGACCCCACCGACGGCTACGTCTTCCGCAGCGACCTGCGCCTGCGCCCCGATGCCAGCGTGACGCCGGTCTGCCTGTCGATGGCCGCCGCAGAAGCCTATTACGAGGCCGAGGGCCGCACCTGGGAACGCGCCGCCTACATCAAGGCGCGGCCCTGCGGCGGCGATCTTGCCGCCGGGGACCGGTTCCTCAAGACCCTCACCCCCTTCGTCTGGCGCAAGCACCTGGACTTCGTGGCGATCCAGGACGCGCACGACATGCGACTGCGCATCCGCGATCACCGCGGCCTGCACGGGCCGATCACGGTCGAAGGTCACAACATGAAGCTCGGGCCGGGCGGCATCCGCGAGATCGAGTTCTTCACCCAGACCCGCCAGCTGATCGCCGGGGGCCGCGACCCCTCGCT
>PNNE01000217.1 GCA_013824055.1 Rhodobacter sp.
GGCCTTGGTCGCCGGTTTCGATGCGGCGGCGGCAGTCGCTGGACGGGCTTCCGCCGGGGCGGTGCCGACGGCAAACTCGACCCGGTCGACCGAAGCGCCGGCAGAGGTCAGTTGCGTGCGGATGTGGTCAGCATAGTTGCGCTGGACCCAATCGCCGAAAAAGATGGTCGGCACTTCGAAGCGCGCGACGCCATTCTTCAGGTGGGACAGCTTGAGAGGTTCGATCCAGGTCACATAGTTGTTCTTGCCGACACGCTTGATCAACTCTTCCCGAACCTGCCCCCAGGTTTCATTCGTCATTCTATAACCTGCCATATCCCCGGACCGGCACAGACTGCCGATCCTGTCCTGTACGTCTCTGGCGAGCCGCTTCGTCCAGATCACGGGAAGACCAAGGAACGGCCTGCCAGACTGGACCTGTCAGTGGGACAGAACAAACGCACAACAAAAGACTCCCGGCCTGCCGGTGTCCTTGCCATACGGACGGAGTAGCTTGGCTGCTACTTCCAACCATTTGATCGCAAACGGAAAACTCAGATATTGCGGCCCATCGGGCGCCGTCCCTGTGCAGCAGCTTTCCTTTTGCGACCCGTTCATGTCCCCCAGGACGAAGTGAATCGCAGGCTCACGCTAGCAACCCCGGCGCGGGCTGTGCAACCGAACAACGCGCTTGACAGGGATTCCCCAAATCCGAATCCGAAGGCTCTGGCAAATCGGCAACTCAGGGTCGAAATGCCGCATTCCGACCGGCGCAAGAATGCCGAAGGGCGCACCCAGACGGGTGCGCCCTTCGTGTTCCGGATTCGGTCCCGAGGACGGATCAGGCCTTGGCGACGCCAGCGGCCTTCACGCGCGCGGCAAGGCGCGACATCTTGCGGGCGACGGTGTTCTTGTGCAGCACGCCCTTGGTCACGCCACGCGCCAGTTCCGGCTGAGCGGCCTTCAAGGCAGCCTGGGCGGCTTCGCCATTGCCGGTGGCAATGGCTTCCTCGACCTTGCGCAGGAAGGTGCGGATGCGCGAGCGGCGGGCCTTGTTGATGGCGTAACGGGCTTCCGACTGGCGGGCGCGTTTCTTGGACTGTTCAGTATTGGCCATGATGGCTTCCTTGCGGTCTATCGGTTTCAAATCTGTCGCACGAAAGACCAGAAGGCCCCATCCGAACGGATGGATCTGATTCTTGCCTAAGCGGGCCCACGCGCATGTGGGGCGGCCTATAGACCAAGCGTTGCGGAAAGGAAACCCCTTGCGGTGTCTGCCACCCGAAGGGTCGGTCATGGCTTCGGCAGGCAGATCGCCGACCTGCCTGACCGCCCGACGGCTGCCGTGCCGTGTGTTCCACACTCGTCGGGCCGCCTGGCGCCTTGCGCAACAGGGGCCAGACGTCCGGTGCCGTCCTGGACCTGCTGACGGACAACAGTCCCGATGCCGGCCACAGCCGCACACTCTGGGCGACGGAATTCGTGCCGGGCGCCTCGACATCGCAGCTGGGACTTCCGGCCTAAGTCACTGATTTGTGGAACCGGACCGCTTTCCCATCCAGCTTTGCCAAATCGCCGTGCGGTCCGCCATTCCACCTGCGGCGCGGCGACGCGCCCCGATAGCATTCTCGATTTCCCGGGCCATATACCCGCCTGACCGGCTTGATGTCGGCGCGTCACAGGAGCGATGGCAACGATGGACACTCTTCTGCTTTCCCGAATCCAGTTCGGGGCAAACATCTCGTTTCACATCCTGTTTCCAACCATCACCATCGCTCTGGGCTGGGTGCTTCTGTTCTTCAAGCTGCGGTTCAACGCCACCGGGGACCGCAAGTGGGCCGAGGCCTACATGTTCTGGGTCAAGGTCTTCGCCCTCAGCTTCGCGCTGGGCGTCGTGTCGGGCATCACCATGTCCTTCCAGTTCGGCACCAACTGGCCCGGCTTCATGGAGGTGGCAACGTCGCCGGGCCGCTTCTGGCCTACGAGGTGATGACGGCCTTCTTCCTCGAGGCGGTGTTCCTGGGGATCATGCTGTTCGGCGCCAGCCGGGTGCCGGGGTGGCTGCACACGCTTGCCACCGCCCTTGTCGCCTTCGGCACCACGATGTCGGCGTTCTGGATCCTGGTCCTGAACAGCTGGATGCACACCCCGCAGGGCTTTGAGCTGCGCGATGGCATCGTGCACGCGACCGACTGGTGGGCGATCGTCTTCAACCCCTCGATGCCCTACCGGCTGGGCCACATGCTGTTGGCCAGCGGCCTGACCGTGGCCTTCCTCATCGCGGGGATCAGCGCGCTGCGCCTGTTGCTGAACGACCGCAGCGCCAGCGTGCGCTCGACCTTCCGGGTCGGCGTCATCCTGGGCGCGGTGCTGATCCCGGTGCAGATCCTGATGGGCGACCTGCACGGGCTGAACACGCTGGAGCATCAGCCCCAGAAGGTTGCCGCGATGGAGGGCAACTGGGAAACCGGCGGCAACGTCCCGCTCCTGCTCTTTGCCATTCCTGACGAAGAAGCCCGGACCAACCATTTCGAGATCGGCATCCCCAACCTGGCCTCGATCATCCTCAAGCACGATCCCGCGGGCGTCGTGCCCGGCCTGAACGACTTTGTCACCGCCGAGGGCGAGGTGCTGCACCCCCCCGTGGCGCCGGTGTTCTGGGCGTTCCGCATCATGGTCGGGGTCGGCATGCTGATGCTGCTGGCCAGCTGGACGGGTGCCTTCCTGTTGTGGCGGCGCGGGGTTGACGCGATGCCGCGGTTCTACCTCTACGCGATGTCGGGGCTTGCCTTCTCGGGCTGGATCGCGACGCTGGCGGGCTGGTACACCACCGAGATCGGCCGCCAGCCCTGGCTGGTGCAGGGCGTGCTGACCACCAAGGCCGCCGTGGCCGACGTGCCCGCGCCGCTGGTGCTGACGACGCTGGTGGTCTACCTGATCGTCTATGCCGCGCTGATCCTGGCCTACATGGGGGTGATCACCTACATGGCCCGCAAGGCTGCCCGCGGCGAGCCCCTGCCCAAGGATGAACGGGTGAAGGGCGGCGAAGCAATGGCCGTGCCGGGGGAGTAGCAGAGATGTTCGCAAGCCTTGACCTGCCCTTCATCTTCGCCGCCCTTCTGGGCCTGTCGATCCTGATCTACGTCGTCCTCGACGGCTTCGACCTTGGCGTCGGCATCCTGTTTCCCTTCGCCACGCCGGACGAACGGGACACGATGGTCGCCAGCATCGGCCCGTTCTGGGATGCGAACGAAACCTGGCTGGTGCTGGCCATCGGCCTGCTGCTTGTCGCCTTCCCGGTGGCGCATGGCGCGATCCTGACCCAGCTTTACCTGCCCGTGGCGGTGATGCTGGTTGGCCTTATCCTGCGCGGCGTCGCGTTCGAGTTCCGCGCCAAGGCCCCGCCCAAGCACAAGCGCGCCTGGGACGGCGCCTTCTTCACCGGCAGCCTGATGACCGGCCTGTCGCAGGGCTTCATGCTGGGGCTTTACATCATGGGCCTCGACTACACCTGGTGGCACGTCGGCTTTGCCCTGGTAACGGCGGTCTTCCTGACCGTGGCCTACAGCTTCATCGGCGCGACCTGGCTGATCGCCAAGACGGAAGGCCCCTTGCAGAAGAAGGCCGTGGAATGGTCGCAGGGCGGCATCTGGGGCGTCGTGCTGGGGATGGGGGCGATCTCGCTTGCCACGCCATTCGTGTCCCAGCGGATCTTCGACAAGTGGTTCGGCCTGCCGCAGATCCTGTATCTGTCGCCGCTTCCGGCGCTGTCGGCGCTGCTGATCGGCCTGATCTGGTGGAAACTTCGCCGCCTGCCGATGGCGGGGGACCGCTTCGCCTGGGTGCCCTTCGTCGCATCGACCGCGCTTTTCGTGCTGGGCTTTGCGGGGATGGCCTACAGTTTCTACCCTTTCATCGTGCCCGAGGCGATCACGATCTACGAGGCGGCCAGCGCGCCCGAATCGCTGGCGATCATCCTTGCGGGCACGCTGGTCGTGCTGCCGACGATCCTGGCCTATTCGATACTCAGCTACTGGATCTTCCGCGGCAAGGCGACCCCGCTGCGCTATGACTGACCCGCGCCTGGACTGACCCGCACCTGCCAGGGCGGAGTGCCGGATCAGGCGCTTGATACGGTCCGAGTCCGGGGCGCCGGGCTCGAACGACACCAGCGGCAGCGCAAGGCCCCTGGGGCAGGCCAGGCAGTCGGGCGTCCGGACCGGGTCGAACCTTTGCGTGCCGCCCCCGAAATGCAGGACCTGTCGCCGTGGTCGCGGACCAACCCACGCCGCCGCCACAGCGGGACGTCACGGCTCAGGCGTGGGTTGTGCGGCAAGCCTTTCGGCCTTCTGCCCGAAGCGGTTCCATGAAGGGGAAACCTGCGGTCCTGGGAGAAGGTCCCTCAGACCTTGTCGGCCAAGCCCCGGGCCGCCAGGTTCCGCAGCAGCGCGCGGGCGCCGAAGGTCCATTCCGGGCAGGCATCGGTGCGCAGCACGCGGTTGACCAGACGGCCCAGTCGCGGGGTCGCGATCTCGACCAGGTCGCCCACTTCATGCGTGAAGCCCTGGCCAGCGCCGCGACGATCCTTGACCGGGGCGAACATGGTGCCCAGGAACAGGACCGCGCCATCGGGATACTGGTGGTTGCGGTTCAACAGCTGCCGCGCGAGGTCCTCTGGCTTGCGGCTGATCGCCGCCATCGCGCTTTCGCCGGTCATCTCGAACCCGTCCTCTCCCGTCACCCGCAACGAGACCCTGACCGTTTCCAGCGCCGCCATGTCGAAGTCGCCGTGGAAAAGCCGCAGGAACGGTCCCACCGCGCACGAGGCGTTGTTGTCCTTGGCCTTGCCCAGAAGCAGCGCCGAACGCCCTTCGACATCGCGCAGGTTCACGTCGTTGCCCAGCGTCGCCCCCAGGATCGCGCCGTCCGAGCGGACCACCAGCACCACCTCGGGTTCCGGGTTGTTCCATTCGGAAATCGGATGGATGCCGACATCCGCGCCGCACCCGACCGAGGCCATCGGCTGGGCCTTGGTGAAGATCTCGGCATCCGGGCCGATGCCCACCTCAAGATACTGCGACCAGAGGCCCAGCTCCTGCAGCACCCGCTTCACTTCGCGCGCCTTTTCCGATCCGGCGGGCACGCCCCGCAGGCTGTCGCCGATCACCGGGGCCAGGCGGTCGCGGATCGCCTGCGCGCGGCCGCTGTCCCCCTTGGCCTGCTCTTCGATCACCCGTTCGACCATGCTGTCGGCGAAGGTGACGCCTGCCGCCTTGACCGCCTGCAGGTCGATGGGGGCCAGGAGCGTCAGGCCGCGCCCGGCAAGCGCATCGTCGACCGAGCCAAGGTCCGGCAGACCCTCGGCCTGCGCCAGCCTGTCCGCCAGCCCGTCGATCTCCATCAGGCCCGAGACGGTTGCGCAAAGCGAGGTCAGGTCCAGCAGCCGTCCGCCCCGCACCAGGACCGGGCAGGGACCGCCCGCCGCCTCGGACCAGACACGACCCACCAGGATCGCCTGGGCCGCATCCTGGGGAAGCACGTCTTGGGCGGTCAGCTGCATCGGTCGTCCTCCTTGGCCGGGCGGGACGATAGACCCGACGTCGATGCAGGGCAACCGGCGCGAAGACCCTGTGCCGCAGCGGGTCGCGCGACCAGATGCCCGGAACCGGAACCTCCGCCGGGCTACCAGCCGGTCGGCCCGGCGCGGCCCTGCAACGCGCCGCCCGACCGTTGTTCCCTGCCCCAAGTCCCGACTTGGACCCCCGACTTGGACTCGCGACTTGGACTCCCGACTTGGACATCGGCGTTGGTGCCACATATCACTGGGACAGCCAGTCAGGACGCATGCATGGCCCGCGCGCCGCTTCTTCTTCCCCGTCCCGAGGGGCTTTACTGCCCGGCGGGGGACTTCTTCATCGACCCGCTGCGCCCGGTGCCCCGCGCGCTGATCACGCATGGCCATTCCGACCACGCCCGCCCCGGCCACGGCGCGGTTCTGGCCACCCGGCAGACGCTGGACATCATGGCGATCCGCTATGGCGAGGAGTTCGCGGCCAGCCGCCAGGCCTATGACGGCCCGGTGACGCTGGGCGAGGCGACCGTCAGCTTTCATCCCGCGGGCCATGTCCTTGGCTCGGCCCAGATCGCCGTGGAAGGCCGGGGCTGCCGGATCACCGTCTCGGGCGACTATGCCCGCGTTCCCACCCCGACCTGCGCGCCGTTCCAGCCGGTGCCCTGCGACATCTTCGTGACCGAGGCGACCTTCGCGCTGCCCGTCTTCCGCCACCCCCCGCCCGAGGTCGAGATCGCCCGCCTGCTTGCCTCGGTCGCGGCCTTCCCCGAACGCTCGCACCTGATCGGCGCCTATGCCCTGGGCAAGGCGCAGCGGGTGATCGGGGCCTTGCGGCAGGCGGGATGGGATGCACCGATCCATATCCACGGCGCGTTGCAGCGGCTGTGCGATTACCACATCGCGGAAGGCATCGACCTTGGCGACCTGCGCCCCGCGACCGGGGGGAGCAAGGCCGACTTCGCCGGGGCCATCGTCATCGCGCCGCCCTCGGCCTTTGCCGCCACCTGGGCGCAGCGGTTTCCCGACCCGGTGATCGCCTTCGCCTC
The DNA here is from genome assembly GCA_013824055.1 of Rhodobacter sp. Classification (GTDB taxonomy): domain Bacteria; phylum Pseudomonadota; class Alphaproteobacteria; order Rhodobacterales; family Rhodobacteraceae; genus Tabrizicola. The sequence goes on from PNNE01000217.1 coordinate 6,598, forward strand.
GGGCTGGATGCAGGTCCGCGCCCGCGCCCGGCAGCGGGGGGTAGAGCTGCCGCTGATCATCTCGGACCACGTCGACTGGCCGCACCTGACCGCCACGATCACCGAGCTGAACCCGGCGGAAGTCTGGATCACCCACGGCCGCGAGGACGCGCTGCTGCGCTGGTGCGAGCTGAACCAGAGGCAGGCCCGCCCGCTGCACCTGGTCGGCTACGAGGACGAGGCGGAATGAGCCTGACCGCTTTCGCCACCCTTCTGGAACGCCTGGCCTTCTCGCCGCAACGGCTGGGCAAGGAACGGCTGCTTGCCACGGCCTTCGCGGAAAACCCGCACCCGCAGCGCGGGCTGATGCTGGCCGCACTGACCGGGGACCTCAAGCTGCGCCAGGTGACGCCCAGCCTGTTGCGCGGGCTGGCCGAAACGCGAGTAGACGCTCAGCTTTTTGCCGCAAGCTACGATTTCGTCGGCGACCTGGCCGAGACGATCGCCCTGATCTGGCCCGAAGGCTCGCGATCCGACCTGCCGCTGTCCGAGGTGGTCCATGAGCTTGCCAGCACCCCCAAGACCCGGCTTCCGGCCCTGATCACCGAACGGCTGGACACGCTGGCCCCCTCGGAACGCTACGCCTACCTCAAGCTTGCCACTGGCGCGCTTCGGGTCGGGGTGTCGGCCCGCCTGGCGCGGACGGCCTTCGCGGGTTGGGCCAACCTGCCCCTGACCGAGGTCGAGGAAATCTGGCACGCGCTCCGCCCACCCTACCTGGACCTCTTCGCCTGGGCCGAGGGTGCTGCGCGTCCAGCGGCCGCCGCCCGCGCGCCGTTCCAGCCCGTCATGCTGTCCACCCCCACCGATCTGGAGCAGCTTTCGGCCCTGGACCCCGCCGCCCATGCCGCCGAATGGAAGTGGGACGGCATCCGCATCCAGGCGGTCAGCGATGGCGGGACCCGGCGGCTTTATTCGCGGACGGGAGAGGACATCAGCGCAGCCTTCCCCGACATCGTCGAACTGATGGACTTCGACGGCAGCCTGGACGGCGAGCTTCTGGTCCGGCGCGGCGACGAGATCGCCAGCTTCGGCGAGTTGCAGCAGCGGCTGAACCGCAAGACCGTGACCCCGGCCATGCTGCGGTCGCATCCGGCGGGGCTGCGGCTTTACGACGTGCTGATCTGGAACGGCCAGGACCTGCGCGACCAGCCCCATGACGCGCGCCGCGCCGTGCTGGAGCGGGCGGTTGCGCCCCTCGGCCCCCGCATCGACCTGTCGCCGCAGCTGACCTTCGCCACCTGGGACGACCTGGCCGCCCTGCGCCTGAACCCGCCCCTGCCGGTGATCGAAGGCGTGATGGTCAAGCGCCGCGACAGTCCCTATCTGGCAGGCCGGATGAAAGGTCCCTGGTTCAAGTGGAAGCGCGACCCGCATCTGATCGACGCGGTGCTGCTGTACGCCCAGCGCGGCCACGGCAAGCGGTCGGGCTACTATTCCGACTTCACCTTCGGGGTCTGGAACGGTGACGCGCTTGTCCCCGTCGGCAAGGCCTATTTCGGCTTCACCGATGCCGAGCTGAAAGACCTGGACCGCTTTGTCCGCAACAACACAGTGGAACGCTTCGGCTCGGTCCGGTCGGTGGCGCGGACGAAGGTGGTCGAGGTGGCGTTCGAAGGTCTCAACCGCTCGACCCGCCACAAGTCGGGCCTCGCCATGCGCTTCCCCCGGATCAACCGCATCCGCGACGACAAGCCGGCGTCCGAGGCGGACCATCTGTCCACGTTGCAGGC
>PNNE01000436.1 GCA_013824055.1 Rhodobacter sp.
ATGCTTTCCTACCAGCACCTCTACCATGCCGGAAACCTGGCCGACGTGCACAAGCACGCCGTGCTGGCCTGGGTGCTGGATTACCTGACCCGAAAGGACAAGCCGCTGACCTACATCGAGACCCATGCCGGGCGCGGGGTCTATGATCTGGGGGCGGATGAGGCGGTCAAGACCGGCGAGGCGGCGGCAGGCATCGCATTGGCCGAGGCGCTGTTTCCCCCCGACCATCCCTACCGCCAACGGCTGGAGGAGGCGCGGGCGGCCTATGGTCCGATGGCTTATCCGGGGTCGCCGCTGATCGCGGCACTGGGGCTGCGCGAGACGGACAGCCTGCATCTGGCCGAGTTGCACCCGCAGGAAGTCGCGCACCTGAAGGCCGAGGCGAAGGACTGGGGGGCCCATGTCTACCAGCAGGACGGGTTCGACCTGGCGCTGGCGCTGACGCCTCCCACCCCGCGGCGCGGATTGATGCTGATCGACCCCTCGTACGAGGTGAAGGCGGATTACGAAGCCATCCCGCGCCACATGGTCAATCTCCAGCGCAAGTGGAACGTGGGACTTCTGATCCTGTGGTATCCGCTGCTGAAGGGCGCGCCGCACGCTCTCATGCTGCGCGCGCTGGAAACCGCCTTCCCCGACGGCCTGCGCCACGAGGTCCGCTTCCCCCCGGCGCGCGACGGGCATCGGATGGAGGGGTCGGGCCTGTTCCTCGTGAACCCGCCCTACGGACTGGACGAAGAGCTGAAGGCGCTCACATCCCGGTTCACACGGCTTTCCAAGGCCGGACAGAAGCCCTAGGATATCTGCCCATGATCGATCTGCTCCGCCGCCTTCTGGCCCCCGAACCCGCCCGCCTGCCCGAACCCGACGCCCGGCTGGCGCTGGCGACGCTGCTGGTGCGCATCGCCCGCACCGACGGGCTTTACGCCGTCGAGGAGGTGGAGCGGATCGACAAGGTGCTGTCGCGCCGCTACGGGCTTGACCCCTTTGCCAGCGCAAAGCTGCGCACCGAAGCCGAGACCCTCGAACGCGAGGCGCCCGACACCGTGCGGTTCACCCGCGCGCTGAAGGAAGCGGTCCCGCTGGAGGACCGGGCCGAGCTGATGACCGCGCTCTGGTCGGTCGCTCTGGCCGATGGCCAGCGTGAGGCGCATGAGGACCGGCTGGTGCGGCTGGTGGCCAGTCTGCTGGGCCTGACGGACGTGGAATCGGCGCTGGCGCGGCGGAAGGCCGCACAGGAATGATCGCAAGCCTCGGGATGTACGATTTCGGGGCCGCCGTGGCCGCGAATGACCGGCTGTGGACACTGATCCGCACCGGGCTGCGTGGCCGCCGGGTCGCGGCGCCCGAGGCGTTGACGCGGGGCGAGCGTGCGTATTGGGACGCATGGCAGTCGCCGGACCTGATCCTGTCGCAGACCTGCGGCTATCCGTTCCGGGCGCGCCTGCATGGGACGGTGACCTATGTCGGCACCCCGGACTACGGGGTCATGGGCTGCGCTCCGGGGCATTACCGGTCGGTCTTCGTGGTCCGTGCCGACGACCCGCGCGAAAGCCTGGCCGACTGGGACGGTGCGCGGTTCGCCTACAATGAACCCCTGTCGCAGTCCGGTTGGGCCGCGCCCCAGGTTCACGCGGAAAAGCTGGGCATCCGCTTGCCTCCGACGCTGCAGACCGGAAAGCACCGGCTGTCGGCGCGGGCCGTGATCGAGGGCAAGGCCGACATCGCCGCGCTGGACGCGGTGACCCATGCCCTGATGCAGGATGCTGGTCTGGCGCAGGGCCTGCGCGTCATCGGCATGACCGACCCGACGCCGGGTCTGCCTTTCATCACCGCTCTTGGCCGCGACCCCGATCCGGTCTTCGATGCGGTCAGCGAAGCCATCGCGGCGCTGTCGGCACCCGATCGCGCGGTCCTGCATCTGAAAGGCCTGGTGCGGATCGCGGTCGAGGATTACCTGGCCGTGCCCGATCCGCCGTCACCCGGGCAGATTGCCGCGCCGATCTGATCAAATCACCCGCGAGGGACAGGCCAATCGGCCAAATCGCCGTTGCATTGCTGCAAAATCTGCGTCCTACTCGCTACCCAAACCGCTTCCAGACCCGGAACACCATGCCCGACCCAGCCTTCGACACCCCGGTCATCGACATCCACGACCTGCACAAGAGCTATGGCCCGCTGGAGGTGCTGAAAGGCGTCGACCTGATTGCGCCGCGCGGGCATGTGGTGTCGCTGATCGGGTCCTCGGGGTCAGGGAAATCGACGCTTCTGCGCTGCTGCAACCTTCTGGAGGAAAGCCAGCAGGGCGAGATCCGCTTCGAAGGCGAGGCGGTGCGCTGGAAGGGGCAAGGCCACAACCGCCACCCCGCCGACCGCGATCAGGTGACGCGCATCCGGACGAACCTGTCGATGGTGTTCCAGCAGTTCAACCTCTGGTCCCACCTGACCATCCTGCAAAACGTGATGGAAGCGCCGGTGCATGTGCTGAAGCGCGATCCGAAAGAGGTCGAGGAGCGGGCGCGGCACTATCTGGCCAAGGTCGGGATCGGCGAGAAGGCCGACGCCTGGCCTGCTCAGCTGTCGGGCGGGCAGCAGCAGCGCGCGGCCATCGCGCGGGCCTTGTGCATGGAACCGCGGGCGCTGCTGTTCGACGAGCCGACCAGTGCGCTGGACCCCGAGCTGGAGCAGGAAGTCGTCCGCGTGATCAAGGCGCTGGCCGACGAGGGGCGGACGATGCTGCTGGTCACGCATGACATGAAGCTGGCGGCGGACACGTCCGACCACGTGATCTTCCTGCACAAGGGCAAGATCGAGGAGCAGGGCCCGCCGGAAAGCCTGTTCGGCAATCCCCGCAGCGAGCGTCTGCGCGGGTTCCTGTCAGCGACGGCGGCCTGATGCCTTGCGTCGGCGCGCTTGCTGCGGCGGTGACCGGGCTGGTCCTGGCCTCGTCCGGGCCGATCACCATCGGCACCGACGCGCCCTTTCCCGAATACACCCATGTCGATGCCTCGGGCGTCATCACCGGCTACGAGCGGGACCTGATGGACGAGGTCTGCACCCGCGCCGCGCTGCGCTGCGACTGGGAGCTGGCGAATTTCGACCAGCTGATTCCGGGTGTGATGTCGGGGCGGTTCGACGTGGTGCTGGGCGGGATGGCGGTCACGGACGAACGCCGGGCGCTGGTGGATTTCACCCAGTCCTACCACGGCACCGACCCCGAGGAATGGTACATCGGCCCGCCGGGCGCGCCCGCGCCATCGGCCGCGCTGGTGGGGGTGCAGGCCGGCACCGTGCACGAGGCGCATCTGCGCCGGATGGGCTACCGCAGCTCCGTCTTTGCGACCGAGCCGCAGGTGCTGGAGGCGCTGGCGCTGGGTCAGGTCGAGCTGGCGCTGGGACCGTTCCAGACCCGACCCGACATCCAGGCTTTCCTGGCGGCGAAGGGAATGGACCACCTCTACTCCGAGATGATCCCCGACGACGGCGTGGCAATGGCCGTCTGCAAGGGCAACACCGACCTTCTGGACACGCTGAATGGCGCGCTGGACGCGATGCGTCGCGACGGAACGCTTGCAAGCCTGGAAGCACGCTGGTTCGACTGAACCATTCCTCCATCCGACGTTAAGGGAGACACAAGGATGAAAAGACTGCTGATCGCGACCGCCCTGGTGACCATCGCCGGCGCGGCTTCTGCCCAGGACATCGTGCGCCTCGGCACCGAGGGCGCCTACCCGCCCTACAACTTCATCAACGACGCCGGCGAAGTCGCGGGCTTCGAGCGCGAGTTCGGCGACGAGCTGTGCAAGCGCGCGGGCCTGACCTGCGAATGGGTGACGAACGATTGGGATTCGATCATCCCGAACCTGCAGTCGGGCAACTACGATGTGATCATCGCGGGGATGAGCATCACCGACGAACGCGAGGAAGTCATCGATTTCAGCGCAGGCTACCTGCCTCCGGCGGCCTCGTCCTACCTGGCGCTGTCGGCGGACACCGACCTGATGTCGGGTCCGGTGGCGGCGCAGACCGGCACGATCCAGGCCTCGTTCATCGCCGAGAACGGGATGCAGCTGGTCGAATACGCGACCCCGGAAGAAACCGTGGCCGCCGTGCGGAACGGCGAGGCGGTCGCCGTGCTGGCCGACAGGGACTATCTGGTGCCGATGGCCAATGAATCGGGCGGCGAGCTTGTGCTGCTGGAACGTGAAGAATCGCTCGGCGGCGGCGTGGGCCTGGGCTTCCGCGACAGTGACGACGCGCTGCGCGAAAAGTTCGATGCGGCGATCAAGTCGATGAAGTGCGACGGCACGCTGGATGCGATGATCACCAGACCCGAATACTTCGGACCCGAGGCCAAGACCTGGGGCGACGCCGGCAAGGAAGGCTGCTAAGCCTTGACCGGGCGGGCCTTCGGGCCCGCCCCTTCCACGACGGGACCCGCGAATGTTCGAAGCCTGCGCCGATCCGAGAGCCATCGAAGGCCTGACCTGGGCCGCCTGCTATCTTACTTCGGGCAAGCATATCGATTTCTACCTGTCGTTCCTGACCGTCCTTCTGCTGCTGGCAATCACCGCGCCGGCCGCGCTTGGCATGGGCTTCCTGGGTGCCACCGCCGCCCGGTCCCACATCGCGCCGGTCAGCTGGCTGGGCAAGGTCTACATCTGGATGGTGCGTGGCGTGCCCGACATCATCTTCTTCCTCTTCTTCGTCATCGCGCTGGACCAGGTCATCGAATACGCCAAAAGCCTGGCGGTCTGTGCCGACCACGCCTGGCCCTGGCAGGGGCTGGAGTTCCGCGTCTGCCCCGAAGCCAAGGTTCCGCTGGCCAGATCCTCGGCCTTCTGGCACCAGGCCTATGGCTTCATGCTGGCGGTGGTGACCTTCGCCATCGTCTTCGGCGCCTTCGTGGCGAACGTGATCTTCGGCGCGATGAACGCCGTCCCCCGCGCCCAGCTGGAAACGGCCGAGGCTTACGGGATGAGCCGCGCCCAGGTCTTTCGCCGCATCCTGATGCCGCAGATGTGGATCTATGCGCTGCCGGGACTTGGCAACCTGTGGATGATCCTGATCAAGGCCACGCCGCTGCTGTTCCTGCTGGGCGTCAAGGACATCGTCTTCTACGCCCGCGAACTGGGCGGATCGAAGACGCAGGCCTATGAATACCCGCATGGCGACTGGCGATTGTGGTATTTCCTGGCGCTGATGGTCTTCTACCTGGCCTTCACCCACATCTCCGAGATCGGCATCGCCCGCATCACGCGCAAGCTCAGCCACGGCCAGGCCACGGCCGGCGGTGACGCCCTGCGGAGGGCAGGCGGATGAAGGACCAAAAGTTTTCGAAAACTTTTGCAAATTCCTTCGAAGGAATTTGGCCCGGCCGGAGGATGGCAGCATGAGCATGACCTGCTGGGAAACCATCCAGGCTTACGGCCTGCGGTCCATCGGACTCGGCGAGAACCTGCTGCCGCGGTCCGACTTCACGCTGTGCCAGCAGTTCACCCTGATCGGGTCGGGGATGCTGTGGAACATCTACTTCGGGGTGCTGGCCCTGGTGGCGGGGTTCTTTCTGGCCAATTCCATCGCGCTGGCGAAAGGCGCCCGCAACCCGCTGATCCGCAAGCCCGCCGAATGGTACGTCTTCATTTTCCGCGGCTCGCCGCTCTTCATCCAGTTCTTCCTCGCCTACGAGGCCCTGGTCCTGCTGCCAAACGAGTTCACGCTTTTCGGGGTCGAGGTCGGAACCTCCTGGACCACCCGTGCCTGGGCCGGGGCGCTGCTGGTCCTGTTCCTGAACACCGCCGCCTATTCGGCCGAGATCTTCCACGGCGCGCTGAAGTCGATCCCGAGGGGCGACCTGGAGGCGGCTGAAGCCTACGGCCTGGCCGGCTGGAAGAAGTTCATCCGGATCGAATGGCCGACCATGCTGCGGCTGGCCTGGCCTGCCTATACCAACGAGGCGATCTTCCTTTTCCACGCGACGACGCTGGTCTTCTTCAGCGGCTTTCCGGCCTTCGGTCAGATGGGCGATGCGCTGTACTACGCGAACTATTTCGCGGACAAGACCTTCAACCCCTTCATCCCCTATCCCATCGTCGCCTTCTATTTCATCCTTCTGACCCTGGCGGTCACTTTCTTCTACGGTCGGGTGAACCGGCACCTGAACCGGCACCTGCCGTCGAACACACGCAGCAGAATCCGCTTGCGTCCGCAGTTGATCCGGTAGTAGGCTATTTTTGATCAAATTATTCGGGCACCCGCCCGGACCCCGTGGAAGCGCCGAAAACAAGGCCTGTGGGGGTAGGAGATCGAAACAGGGGAAGGACCAAGGGCATGGTCCCATCCTGCGCAGAGGGCGGCTTTCGGGTCGCGGGCGCGGGGGTCGTGCCTTTACCTCGTGACGACATGATGAAGGATTGGCTTAGAAAGCACCCCGATGTGCGGACCATTCGCGTGGCCGCCGTCGATCTGAACGGGCAGGCGCGCGGCAAGCGCATACCCGCCCGATTTGCCGAGAATGTGGTGAAGAACGGAACGCGCTTCCCCTTCTCGGTCCTGAACCTGGACATCTGGGGCGAGGATATCGACGACAGCCCGCTGGTCTTTGAACAGGGCGACGCCGACGGCGTGCTGAAACCGACCGAGCGCGGCTTCATGCCGATGCCCTGGCTGGAGGCACCGACGGCCCTGCTGCCGATCTGGATGTTCCGCGAGAACGGCTCTCCGTACGAGGGCGACCCGCGCCACGCGCTGAACGCAGTTGTCCAGCGCTACAAGGCCAAGGGCCTGACCCCGGTCTGCGCGATGGAGCTGGAATTCTTCCTGATCGACGACAGCGGCAAGACCATGCAGGTCCCGGCCAGCCCGCGGTCAGGCAAGCGCCGCAAGGCCGCCGAGACGCTGTCGATCCGCGCGCTTGACGCCTTCGACACCTTCTTCACCGACCTCTATGACGCCTGCGAGGCGATGGACATCCCGGCCGACACCACCACGTCCGAGACGGGTCTTGGCCAGTTCGAAGTCAACCTGATGCATTGCGACGACGCCCTGCGCGCCGCCGATGATGCCTGGCTGTTCAAGATGCTGGTCAAGGGTCTGGCCCGCCGCCACGGCTTTGCCGCCAGCTTCATGGCCAAGCCCTATTCGGAATATTCCGGGTCCGGTCTGCACACGCATTTCTCGGTTCTCGACCAGAAGGGCGACAACATCTTCGATTCCGGCGGGCCGAAAGGCACCGTGCAGCTGCGTCATGCGGTGGCGGGCTGCCTGGCGGCGATGCACGATTCCACGCTGCTCTTCGCGCCGCATTTCAACAGCTACGAACGCCTGGTCCCAGACAAGCACGCGCCCACGGCGATCTCCTGGGGGTATGAGAACCGCACGGCCGCGATCCGCATCCCGGCCGGCAACCCCGCCGCCCGGCGGATCGAGCATCGCGTGGCAGGCGGCGACGTGAACCCCTATCTGATGCTGGCCGCGATCCTTGGGGCCGCGTTAAGCGGCATCGAGGACGAGATGGAACCACCGCCCGCCGTCACCGGCAACGCCTATGCGATGGACCTGCCGCAGATCCCCGCGAACTGGGAAGCCGCGATCGAGGCGTTCGAACATTCGGACATCCTCTATCGCTTCCTGCCCAAGGAGCTGATCCGCAACCTGGTGCAGACCAAGCGGCAGGAACTGCACTACATCGCCGAGCTTTCGCCGGAAGAGCGGCTTGAGCTTTACCTGGATACGGTCTGAGGGCTCCTCGGTCGACCGCGTCTCCTCGTCGCCCCCGCGCGGCGAGGAGAAGGCGAAGCCGCACGACGAGCAGCCCCGCAGCACCCCCCTTGACCGCCCCCACCCTTCGCGCCCACCTTGAGGAAAACCAGAGAGACCAAGATGCAGATCGGCATCCTTCAGACCGGCGAAAGCCCCGATGCGCTGCGCCATCAGGGCGACTACCCGGATTTCTTCGAGACGCTGCTGGCGGGCCGCGGCCTGACCTTCCGCCGCTGGGCCGTCCTGCGCAACGACTTCCCCAGCGACGTGCACGACTGCGACGGCTGGCTGATCACCGGCTCGCGCCACGGCGCCTACGAACCGCACGACTGGATTCCGCCGCTGGAGGACTTCATCCGCCGCGCCTATGCCCAGCATGTGCCGGTGGTGGGCATCTGCTTCGGCCACCAGATCATCGCCCAGGCGATGGGTGGCAAGGTCGAGAAATTCGCAGGCGGCTGGTCCGTCGGTCCGACCGAGTACGATTTCGGCGACCAGACCTTTACGCTGAACGCCTGGCACCAGGACCAGGTGGTCAAGCGGCCGGAAACGGCGAAGGTCCTGGCCTCGACCGCGC
>PNNE01000010.1 GCA_013824055.1 Rhodobacter sp.
GCCTTGACCACCTCGCCCGCCGTCTCGTCCGGGATGCCGATCACCGCAGCCTCGGCCACCGCCGGATGCTCGATCAGCGCGCTCTCGACCTCGAAGGGGCCGATCAGGTGGCCCGCGGACTTGATCAGATCATCCGCGCGGCCGACGAACCAGAAATAGCCGTCGCTGTCCTTCATCGCCAGATCGCCGGTCAGATACCAGCCGCCGACAAAGCACTTGGCATAGCGGTCCGGCTGACCGAGATAGGCCCGCATCATCGAGGGCCAGCCGGGCCGCAGCGCCAGTTCGCCGATCTGGCCGGGGGCGGCTTCGATCACCGTCCCGTCCTCGCAAAGGACGATCCCCGCCGCGACGCCGGGCAGGGGCTTGCCCATCGCGCCGGGCTTGATGTCCATCTCGGCAGTGTTGGCGATCATGATGCCGCCGGTTTCGGATTGCCACCAGTTGTCATGGAACGGCAGGCCAAAGACCCCTTGCCCCCAGATCACGCATTCGGCGTTCAGGGGTTCGCCCACCGATGCCAGGAACCGCAGGGACGAAAAATCGTGGCCCCTGGTGGCTGCGTCCCCCGCCCGCATCATCATGCGGATTGCGGTCGGCGCGGTGTACCAGACCTGCACCTTTTCCCGTTCAAGGATGCCGTACCAGCGTTCAAGGTCGAACTCGGCCTCGTCCACCACCATCGTCACGCGGTTGCACAGGGGCGAGATGATGCCGTAGCTCATCCCCGTCACCCAGCCGGGATCGGCGGTGCACCAGTAGATGTCGCCGGGCCGCAGGTCCAGCGCGATGCGCCCGGTCTCGGAATGGGCGACCACGGCCTGGTGGACGTGGACAACGCCTTTCGGCAGACCTGTGGTGCCCGAGGTGAAGTGCAAAAGCGCCATATCCTCCGGCAGGGTCTTGACCGTCTCGAAACGATCGAAAGCGGCGGCCATGGCGGGGCCAAGCGCCACGCAGCCCTCGGGAGCCTCGTCGCCGATGATCAGCACCAGCTTCAGGCCCGGCATCTCGGCCCGCCACTCGGCCACCTTGCGGCGATACTGCGCCTCGGTCGTGACCAGCAGGCTCGCCCCGCCGATCTCCATCCGTGCGCGCACCGGTTCGGGTCCGAAGGCCGCGAAAAGCGGACTTGCAACGACGCCCGCTTTCAACGCGCCCAGGGTGGCCGCGTACAGCGCGGGAACCCGGCCCGAGAGAAGGAACATCCGGTCGCCCACCCCGATGCCGTGGGCCCGCAGGACGTTGGCAAACCGCGCGGCGTCTGCGGCAAGATCGGCATAGGTCAATACCTGCCGCCCGCCGTCCCGCCCCAGCCAGATCAGCGCCGGCTGCTTTCCATGACCTGCAGCGACATGCCGGTCCACGGCTTCATGCGCGATGTTGAGCCCGCCGCCGGGCAAACCCTCCAGCCGCGCGCGGGCCGCTTCCCAGCCAGTGGGGAGCGGGCTGATGTCGGTCTGCCGCAGAGTCTTCCTTATGACTGCGTAGGTCATCATTCCCCCGAAACGATCAGGTCCATGCCGCTGCCGTCGCCTCGAGACGCCGTTTTGCAAGGGCCTCGAATCGCCGCAACCGTTGCAGGTTCGGGCGTGACGCCGCATCTGTCGTTGATGCAGGTCATCCCCGAAGGACCGGCACTGCCGGACCAGGCTTCGTTCGTCCGGTTGCTGGCGGGCTGTGTCGAGTGCAGCCATCCGATCAGCGGCGAGCCCTGCGGCCGAATGATCCGGTGAAGAAACTTGACGCCCGGGATTGGACGGTTGCGGCAGGGGTCTGATCTCTGCAGGCCGGTGATCGGGTCAAGTCCGGTCCCACGACGACCGGGCACCAGATCTGACAGGCGCATGGCTGCGGCCAGCCAGACCCGCGCAGATGATCCGGCGCCAGCCTTGCCTGTGTGACCAGCCGGAACGAAGCCCTGCGTGTCACGTCCCGGAAGTGTCATGACCTGAGAGGGCGTGTTGCTGCCCCAAGGCTGACTGGGGAAGCTGCTGATTGACCATGACAGGTTCCCTCACGTGCATCAGTTTCCGACCAGCCGGTAGCTGTTGCGGACCAGACCCGGATTGCGCACGGTGGCCGTGAAGAACCCGTTCCGCGCCGGGGTGAACCGGCAAAGCACCGGGCCTTTTGCGGCGGGTCGGGCACAGACCGGCGCCCCGGTCTCGTCGGCAATGGTCAGGTCCAGGTCGGTGTCGCCGTCGCCAATGAGGCCGATTTCGGCGGCGGATTCCCCGGCCAGGACCAGGGTCCAGCTGTCCGTCTGGCCAGGGTCCAGCGTCGCCGTCGCGTTGATCGCCGTCGGCCGCCGGCCATGCGGCAGTTGTGCGTCAAGGTCGTAGACCAGGTCCTGCAGGTCCGGGTCCTCGCCCGCAAGGCCCTGGGCGATGGCGATCGCCCTGGGCCCGGCCGGGTCCGGCGCGGTCGCCTTTCCCTCGGGTGCGTCGGGAACCGGGTCTCCCGCGGTCGACTTCGCCCATCCGACGGGGGCGCGCAGGGTGACTTCCCGCGCGAGGCGGATCGCGCCGATCAGCACGACCGGGTCGCCGCTTTCCAGAGCTTCTTCATAGGCCTGTTGCGCCTGGATCAGCCGGGACACGGCGCCGGCCTCTCCGACCTGGTTGCGCGACAGGTTCGGGGCTTCCGCCCAGGTGGTGGAAGCCAGGGCAATCAGCAGGGCAACGGGCAGGACAGGCAGGCGCATTGGGGGCTTTCACTCGGACAGCTTGCCGAGTCTGGCAAAGCCCGCCGACGGGAACAAGAGCGGAAAGCTTTCCGCCCGCCCGGTTTCGCGCTAGCAGGGTCGAAACCGGGGAGGGGACAATGCGCGAGATCCTGGACCGCCTGCTGGCCTTTGACACGGTCAGCTCCAAGCCGAACCTGGCGCTGATGCACTATGTCCAGGGTCTGCTGGAAGGCGCGGGGCTGCGAGTGACCTTGATCCCCGCCCCTGCGGGGGGGAAGGCGAACCTCTACGCCTCGACCGGACCCGAGGCGGCGGCGGGCGTCATGCTTTCGGGACACACGGACGTCGTGCCGGTCGAGGGCCAGCACTGGACCAGGCCGCCCTTCGCGCTGACCGAGGCCGAGGGGCGCTATTACGGCCGGGGGGCGGCGGACATGAAGGGCTTCGTCGCCTGTGCGATCGAGGCGATGCTGGCCGCCTCGCGCCGTCCGCTGCAGGTGCCGCTGCACCTGGCGCTGTCCTATGACGAGGAGATCGGCTGCATGGGCGTGCGGTCGCTGATCGACGTTCTTGCCGCGGCCCCCGTGAAGCCGCGCTTCTGCATCGTGGGCGAGCCGACCGGGATGCAGGTCGCGACCGGCCACAAGGGAAAGGTGGCCTTGCGGGCGACTTGTGTGGGCCGCGAGGGTCACTCGGCCCTGGCCCCGCTGGCGCTGAACGCGCTGCATCTGGCGGGAGATTTCCTGGGAGCGGTGCGGCGGGTGCAGGCCGAGCTGGCGGCGACGGGCTTGCGGGACGGCGACTATGACGTGCCCTACACGACGCTGCATGTGGGCAAGATGTCGGGCGGCGTGCAGGTCAACATCGTGCCCAATCACGCGACCCTGGATTTCGAGATCCGGTCCCTGGCCGGAGAGGATGTGGCCAGCCTGATCCGGCGATTGGAAGCAGAGGCAGCGGCGATCACCTCTCCGTTGCGGGGGGAATTCCCCGAGGCGGCGATCCGGGTGGAGCGGCTGTGGGACTACCCCGGCCTGGGAACCCCCTCGGACGCCGGGGTGGTGCGGTTCGTCAAGGGGCTGACCGGGGCGAACGGGACGATCAAGGTGGCCTTCGGAACGGAAGGCGGGCTTTTCGATCATCGCCTCGGGGTACCGACGGTGATCTGCGGGCCGGGGTCGATGGCCCAGGGGCACAAACCGGACGAATTCGTCTCGGTCGAGCAGATCGAGAGGTGCCGGGCCATGCTGGCAGCCTTGATGGATCGGCTGGAGGCAGGGCTTTAGCCGCTATGCCCACGGTGGGCGGAAACTGGAAATGCATCTGAAACAATGTGTTACTCTTTTGCCTTGGGGGAATCGTCACGGAACCGATCGTGCGGCCCCTGGCTGACCCCGGGGGTTTCACACCCCCGGCCCCCCGTGGGATATTTGTGCAAGTGTGAAAGCGCAATTTCAGGCGATGTCCGGCGACTGGCGGCCACCTGCCGCAAGGCGGGGAGCGCGTCCTGGCGAGATTGAAGGGCGCGCGGGGACCCCGACCTATTGCAGCGCCTTCAGCCGGTCCGCCTCGGCCTTGCCGATGCGGTAGTGACCGGTCATCGGATGGGTGAAAAGGATGTCCTCCTCTTTCGCGCCAGCGCCGATGTTGTGCAGGATCAGCGGCACGCCCGCGTCGGTCCGGCGGTCCGAGACGATGCCGATGTGGTCCAGGTTGCCGGGCAGCTTCCAGGTGACGATGTCGCCGGGCAGATAGGGCACCGGACCTTCGTCCAGCGGCACCTCGGCCCCGATGCGGGCGAAAAGCGTCTGCAGGTTCGGCACCCGGCGGTGGTCGATGTTCCGATCCGGCCGGTCCAGCCCCCAGAAGGCCGGGTAGGCCGCGAAGTCGGCCGTCATGTCCCGGTTCACCGCCAGTTGCAGGTCGATCGCCCAGGCATCGCGCAGGGCGCGGATCACCACGTCGGTGCAAACGCCCCGGTCGCGGGGCAGGTCGCCGCCCGGAAACTCCAGCGTCACATAGGCCGGGTCGTAGGTCACTGTCACACCCACCTGGTCCCGCGCGGCGGCCGTCAGTCGCGAGGGTTCCGACCCCGCGAAGGCGGGCGCGGCAATCGTCAGCGACAGGATCAGGGCCAGGGGACGCATGGGGCGAATCATGCCCGGTTCACGCCCGCGTGGGTAGTCCGGATTTCCCGTGATCGGGACGGGCTGGCACCTTTCCGCCGGGGCCGGTAATACGTCGTGATGGCGATCACCCTCAGCTCCCTGGCCGATCTGGCGACGCATGGCTTCGATGACATCATCGACGTGCGCGCCCCTGCCGAATTCGCCGAGGATCACCTGCCCGGCGCGATCTCTCTGCCCGTGCTGGACGACGAGGAGCGGGCGCGGGTCGGCACGATCTACAAGCAGGTTTCGCCCTTTTCCGCCCGCAAGATCGGTGCGGCGCTGGTGGCGAAGAATGCTTCCCTGCATTTGCAGGGACCCTTGGCCGAAAAGCCGGGGGGCTGGCGTCCCCTGGTCTATTGCTGGCGCGGCGGTCAGCGGTCGGGGTCCTTTGCGACGATCCTGGGCCAGATCGGCTGGCGGGTGGAAACCCTGGTCGGCGGCTACAAGACCTGGCGCGGCCTGGTGGTGCATGAGGTTTATGACACCCCCGTGCGGGCGCCTGTCGTGGTGCTGGACGGCAATACCGGGTCGGCAAAGACCGAGGTTCTGAACCTGTTGCCCGGTTTCGGGGTGCAGGTGATCGACCTGGAAGGTCTGGCGCGGCATCGCGGCTCGCTTTTCGGCAACGTCGGGCCGCAGCCGTCGCAGAAGGCCTTCGAGGGGGCGCTGGCGCTGGCCCTGGCCGGGCTGGACCCCTCGCGCCCCGTGGTGGTCGAGGCGGAAAGCTCCAAGATCGGCAACTGCCGCCTGCCGCCCGAGATCTGGAAGGCGATGGTCGCCGCGCCCCGGGTGGCGATTGCGGCACCCCGTCCGGTGCGGGCGGACTACCTGGCGCGGGCCTACGGCGACCTGACCTCGGACGCCGGGCGGCTGGCGGCGACGGTGGGCCTGCTGCGCCCGGCACATCCGGCCGAGGTGATCGAGGAGTGGCTTGGACTGGCTTTGGCGGGCCAGTTCGCGGCCTTGGCCGACAGCCTGATGGAGCGGCATTACGACCCGCGCTATGGCAAGCACCGGGCGCGGATGGCGGTGCCTTTGGTGGACGTCGCAGCGCCTGACCTGCGGCCCGAGGCCTTGCCGGGGATCGCGCAAGCCGTGGCCGCGGCGGTGAAGCGGCTGGTCTGACGCGGCTGGCCTGACGCGGCGGAACATGGCAGAATGTTCTGCCTTTGTTCTTATGCCGAGTCGCCCCATGCCCTTCGTCGAGCTATCCGCCCTGACGAATTTCACCTTCCTCACCGGGGCCTCGCACCCCGAGGAGATGATCCTGCGCGCCGCCGAGATGGGGATGGAGGCGATCGCGGTGGCCGATGTGAACTCGGTCGCCGGGATCGTGCGGGCGCATGCCAAGGCGCGGGAACTGGCGCGGGACGGCGGGCCGAAGGTGCGGCTGATCCCCGCGGCGCGGGTGGTGCTGGAGGACGGGTTCCAGGTGACGTGCCTGCCCCGCGACCGGGCGGGGTGGGGGCGGCTGTCGCGGCTGCTGAGCCGGGGCCGGCTGCGGGCGGTGAAGGGCCAGTGTCGGCTGGAGCTTGCGGACCTGCTGGAGTGGGGCGAGGGGATGGAGCTGCTGGTCCTGCCCCCCGACCAGCGGCTGACGCTGGCGGCGGTGGGCGCCGGGGTGGACGGGCGGCTGTGGCGCGCGCATGTGGCCCGGCTGGCGGCCCGCTTTCCGGGGCAGGCAAGCCTGGGGATGGCCCCGCGCTATGACGGGCAGGATCAGGGGCGGTTCCAGCGGCTGGTGAAGGCGGCGGCGGCCTTGGGCGTGCCGGTGGTGGCGACCGCGCTGCCGTTCCTGCACCACGGGCGGCGGCGGCGGCTGGCGGATGTGCTGACGGCGATCCGGCTGGGGGTCCCGGTGGACAAGCTGGGCCGCAAGGCGCTGCCCAACAACGAGGGGCGTCTGCGGTCCGAAGCCGAGATGCTGCGGCTGCTCGCCGGCCATGAGGCGGCGGTGGCGCGGGCCGGCGAGGTGGCGGCGCGGGCGGCGTTTTCGCTGGACGAGTTGCAGTATGAATATCCCTCCGAGGTCTCGGGCGGGGAAACCGCGTCGCAGCGGCTGGCCCGGCTGGCCGAGGCGGGGCTGGAGTGGCGCTATCCCGAGGGGCCTCCGGACCGGGCGCGGGCGCAGATGGCGCATGAATTGGCGTTGATCGCCAAGCTGCGCTACGAGCCATACTTCCTGACCGTCCACGACATCGTCGACTTTGCCCGCAAGCGCGGCATCCTGTGCCAGGGGCGGGGGTCGGCGGCGAATTCGGTGGTCTGCTACGCGCTGGGCGTGACCTCGGTGTCGCCCGAGATCGGGACGATGGTCTTCGAACGCTTCATCTCCGAGGCGCGGAACGAACCGCCTGACATCGACGTCGATTTCGAACACGAGCGGCGCGAAGAGGTGATCCAGCACATCTACGAACGCTATGGCCGCCACCGGGCGGGGCTGTGCGCCACGGTGATCCACTATCGCGGCAAGCGGGCGGTGAGGGAGGTGGGCCGCGCGATGGGCCTCGGCGAGGACACGCTGGCCGCCATGTCCAGCCAGATCTGGGGCTGGGGCGGGCCGGGGGCGGTGACCGAGACGCGGCTGCGCGAGATCGGGCTGGACCCGACCGACCACCGGCTGACCCAGACCATGCAGCTTGTTGACGAGATCCAGGGCTTTCCCCGCCACCTGAGCCAGCATGTCGGCGGGTTCATCATCACCGAAGGCCGGCTGGACGAGTTGTGCCCGGTGGAAAACGCCACGATGGAGGACCGGACGGTCATCCCCTGGGACAAGGACGACATCGACACGCTGAAGATCCTGAAGGTGGACATCCTGGCGCTGGGGATGCTGAGCTGCATCCGCAAGGCGTTCGATTTGCTGGACAAACACCATCACCAGCGCTTCACCCTGGCGACGCTGCCGCCCGAGGATGCCGAGACCTACCGGATGCTCTGCCGGGCGGACAGCCTGGGCGTGTTCCAGGTGGAATCGCGCGCCCAGATGAACTTCCTGCCCCGGATGAAGCCCCGCTGCTTCTACGACCTGGTGATCCAGGTCGCGATCATCCGGCCGGGGCCGATCCAGGGGGATATGGTGCATCCCTTCCTGCGCCGCCGGAACGGGCAGGAGCAGGTCAGCTTCCCCTCGGACGAATTGGGAAAGGTGCTGGGCAAGACCCTCGGGGTGCCGCTGTTCCAGGAACAGGCGATGCAGATCGCCATCGTCGGCGCGGGGTTCACGCCGGATGAGGCGGACCGGCTGCGCCGGTCGCTGGCGACGTTCAAGAAGCACGGGTCGGTCAGCGAATTCAGCGACCGCTTCATCGGGGGCATGCTGGCACGCGGCTATGACGCGGATTTCGCCCGCCGCTGTTTCGCGCAGATCGAGGGGTTCGGCAGCTACGGCTTCCCCGAAAGCCATGCGGCGAGCTTTGCGCTTCTGGTCTATGCCAGCGCCTGGATCAAGCGGCACTACCCGGGCATCTT
>PNNE01000171.1 GCA_013824055.1 Rhodobacter sp.
TTGTTCGGCGGCTGAATTCACGACAGCGGCCGAGGTGAGACGCCAGCGCCGCATGGAGGCTGCGAGGTTGGTGGCGGCCAGTGTGGGGTGCGAGACAGTGCCGACGTTGGTGATCGGCAGACCCTCGGTCGTGATCGTGGTCGTGATCGACGGCGACCAATTGGCGATGCGGTTGACACCAAAATGCGGCTGCAAAGGGAAGTCCCGACCGGAGGGGCGCATCACATCGATCCACGGCGCCCCGGCGCGGTTGCGCGCGTAAACCGATGCCTTGCCAATGGGCGGAGGGGTGGGGGCGGCGTTCAGCCCCGGCAGGACGGTGGGCTGCGGCAGTTCCACCTGGCCATTGGTGCGATCCACCACGATGGCATCGAAGAACGTCGACCCGTTCGGGCTGACCTTGAAGCTGAAGTTGTCGTTGCCCAGAAGGCCGATCAGGGCACGAGCAGAAAACCCGGTCTTGAAGGCGAAGGCCGCATCATTCCCGGCCGCTGCCTTGTTGACGGTGACCTCGATCCCGGCGCCAGCGTTGTTCAGCAGCACAGCTGGGGTGTTCATCGACAGACGGTTGAAGCTGTCGGCGGTAGCCCCACCGAGTCCGAGCAGCTGGGCCGTCAGGTTGGCCTGCGGCATCCCGACCTGCGTCACAGCATTGGCGAAGGTGACCGTAGGTGTGTTCACGACCGTGGTTCCACCAGCCCCAGCCGAGGCGGACCCGATGTTGATGACCGTCGTTGACCCTGCAGCCCCTCCCGTCCCGAGGTTCAGGGTCTTGGTCACGCCGGAAGGGTTGACCCCGATGCCCATCCCATAGGTTGCAGCGGTGATGGCCGTGCCGATCGAGGCCGCCGCAGCGGAAACCGTGACGGTTCCCGAAGCGGTCAGCGTGCCAGTGATCGACACGGCGCCCGACGCGGTCAGTGAACCAGAGAAGGTCTTGTTGCCGGTAAACGTCTGGGTGCCTGCGAGGATTGCCAGTTCCGACGATGTGTTCGGCAACGCGAAGGTTCGGGTCGTGCCGGTGGTGATGCCCGAGAGGGAGAACAGCGCCTTCCTGGTCGGGTCGGCATCATTCACCAGGCTGAAGATGGCATCCGACACATCCACCGGTTCGCCGACCAAATCCCAGGACGTGCCGTTCCAGACGACAAGGGCGGCTTCATCGGCGATCCATGCCAGCCATCCCGGGCGGGGCACCAGACGCATCCAGACGCCATCGATCCAGAAAGCCACATTCAGATCCCAACCTGCCCAGAGGCCGGTGGCGCTGGAAGCCACGAGATAACGGTCGCCGTCGGCCGGGCTGGCGGGCGGGGCGGTCAGATCTCGATCCAGCACTGAAAGCTGCACCATCGCGTCCAGGAGCCGCAGCGCTTCATTGTGGGTGACGTGTTTTTGCGCCTGCGATGCAAGGATATAAGGCAGCAGGAGATGGGTGGTGATGTCAGACATGTTCCTGCTTTCAGAAGCTGAGTGTGACGGATCGCCCAGCGCCCCGGCCGATCAGGGCCGAAAGCTGGAAGATGCGGATGGTGAGGGATTGGCCAGGGCCGAGGGGCGCGCCCCAATCGGCGGTCTGCTGGGCGGCGGCGTAGAGGACGCTGGTCGTGGCAACTTGTAAGGTTCTCTTACGAGTTGCCCCGTCGAGGATCTCCACCTCATAGGCTTCACTGTCCTCGGCCAGCGGCACATCGCCCGCGCCCCAGGTGTCAGCGGCAAGGGATCGCGACCGGCGCGTCCATCGGATCGTCAGATCGCCGGGATTGCGTGCCGTGCGCCAAGGCTGTTCGACATGCGCGACAGAGAATGGCCGCAACCCAGCGCCCTCGGGCGTGAAGGTGGTGGCGACAAAGGTCTCGTCGCTGGCTGGTTTTGATGCAGGACCGGTCCGCCAACTCCGAGGTAGACCCAGATCGGCTTCGGAAATCGGCAACGATGCCACGGCAGTGTCGAGAACCACGACGCGTGCGCCGGTCGGCACCATGCTGACCATCGCCCCTTCTGTCCCTCGCTGGCCCCGAAGCAGTCGTGTCAGCCGGTACCGTCCCGGCGCGATCAGTTCGGCTGCGCCCGCCTGGATGATCTCCCACTGCCCAGCGGCGGCCTCAATGGCCAGCGCATTGGCCCCGCCGAGCAGGGTGATATCCGTGACGCTTTCCAATGTGCCGGAATAGAGATCGACGACCAGCGCATTGCCCAGATCAAAGCGCGCGACTGGACCGGCGAAGAAATCCGCTGCCAGCACGCCCAGCCGTGCCCGGGTGCCAAAGGTGGTCAGCAGGGCAAAGCCATCGGTTGCGGCGCTGCGGTAGACGGCGATCTCGCCCGGCCACGGCTTGGTATGGGCCGCGACCATGGGGCGATGGGCAGGCTGATCCTCGCGCAGCTGCGGCAGGTCCAGCAGAACGATGTCGGGCGCGCCAAACACCGTGGGCGTTGAGAGCGTGGCGGGTCGTGGTTCGCCGGGTGGCAGGTCATAGACCGCCCGGTCCTGGCGCACGGCGTCGACGCTGCGCAGGTCGGAGTCGGCGATGGACACCAGCCGCATTTCCGTCAGGCGGCCATCGTGGTCGAGCAGGATGACGTCGCAAGGATCCAGTGCCAGTCGCGAGGGCGGCAAGCGAAACACCGCACTTTCGCGCCCCACCCAAGCTTCCATCAGCGCGCGGCGGCAGCGGCGTTCAGCCTCTTCGGGCGGGATCGCCATTGGGAACGACTCGGACGCGATGCGGGTGGTGTCGACGGTGATGCGCCGCGCTTCGACCTGTGCCGCGTCGTAGTCCTCGTCGGCGCGGGCGACCTGCCACTTCAGGGCCTGCGGCAGTTCGGTTTCCTGCGCCCGGGTAAGTTCCATCACGTCGCCCTGCGCCGAGGCTGGGGCGACCATGCTGTCGGGCGTGATGGTCAGACCGGCAATGCGGCCGCGCATCAGGAAGCGGATGCGGCCCTCGCTCTCCACAGCATCGAAACCGAAATGCCGCGCCAGCGTGGAAATCGAGGCGCGCGGGGCCTCCAGCGCAGAGATCACATAGCCCTCGACAGCGCCCCAGAGGCCGGAAACGTCGATCAGGGGTTCCGGCATTCCAGCGCGCAGGCAGAGGTGGCGCACCAGAGCCGCCAGCGACACGGCCCCCAGCCGCCCGGTCAGCCAGTGGCCTAGACGCCAGTTCGGGCCATCGGTCCAGACGTCAGTCAGTTCGGGGAAAAATGGATAGGGCCGTGCGTCCCAGGTCCAGGCGGCGCATTCGGGCACATGGACCATGCGATTGCCGTAGACCGAGGACACCGGGTTGTTCGCCGACGTGCCCCAGAATAGAAAACTGGCTTCCAGATAGGCCCGCTGGATCGCATCGTCGCGCCACCCGCGCGAGAAGTAGGGCGTGAAACTTTCAGACGATTTCGGGTCGAAGAACACATTCGGCTGGTTGGTCCCGCGGTCAATTGCCGGGCACCCCAGCTCCGTAAACCAGATCGGCTTTGACTGCGGCACCCACGCGGTTGGCGTGCCGCTCTCCACCCCACCGGGTCGGTTGAAGTGCGGGTTTTGCCACCAGGCGCGCAGATCCTTGAAGCGGAAGACCCAAGGCTTCGCGGCCGCACCATCGGTGATCGGCGTGCGGTTCTGCGTGGTTCGATCAAGGGCGCTGGCATAGAACCAGTCGAAGCCTTCGCCGCCCGCGATGTTGGATTGCAGATACGTCCGGTCATAGATCGCAGGCGCCAGCGCGGCGTCAGCGTGATCGAACCCGTCGCGCCAATCGGACAGCGGCATGTAGTTATCTATGCCGATGAAGTTGATGTTGGCGTCCGACCAGAGCGGGTCGAGGTGGAAATACACGTCGCCCGACCCATCGGCAGGATGGTGACCGAAGTATTCCGACCAGTCGGCGGCATAGCCGATCTTGGGCCCAGCGCCGAAGATTGCACGCACATCGGCGGCGAGCGCCTTGAAGGCGGTGACCGCAGGATAGGTGCTCGCGCCCGAGCGGATCGTGGTCAGGCCGGGCATTTCTGAACCGATCAGGAAGGCATCGACGCCGCCTGCCGCTTTGCACAGATGGGCGTAGTGCAGGATCATCCGGCGCAGGGACCATTCACCGACCGGGCCGGTCCAGCTGACAGTGGTGCCGGAAACGCTGAAGTTGGCGGGCGTCGCCGTTCCGAACAGCGCCCATACTTGCGTGGCGGCAGTGGCGGTTTTATCCACCGATCCTGCAAAACCCGCAGCCGGAGAACAGGTGATGCGCCCGCGCCAGGGGAAAGTCGGCTGGCCAGAGGTGGCGGCATTGGCGCTGTAGGGGTTTGGCTTGGTGTTCCCGAGCGGCACGTCCAGCAGCAGGAAGGGATAGAAAGTCACCCGCAACCCGCGTGCCCTCATCTCCTGGATCGCCTGCACCACCGCGAAGTCGGCCGGGGTGCCGCCATAGACGGGACGGTCCTCGGCGTCGCGACTGACCAGAAACGCACTTGCACGGCTGACGCCGTTCACGACCCAAGCCGACGGTGTCGTGGTCTTGGTGTCCACCTCGACGCCCGGCCGTACCTTGCAGTTCCCGGCCCGCAGGTCGTCGCCGAACCAGGCGACCACCAGGCTGACGCTTTCCACCGCGGGGGCCAGGGAATGCAGCCGGTCCAGCGCCACCACGATGTCGGCGGTGTCGGTGATTGCATTCAGGTTCTCAGCCACCGTCGCGCCACCCGAACCGGTAGTTTTCTTGACTGGCGCGGTCGCATAGGTGAATTCGCCCGAAGCCGGGATCATCGTGACCGCCTCGACCAGTCCTTCGGCGGTGTCGGGATCCGCCAGCGGGCGGAACACCTCAAAGCTGATCTGCGGCAAGCGGTTGCCGAAGGCGCTGAGGTCCAGTTCTTCGAAGACCACATAAGCGGTGCCGCGATAGGCGGGGGTGCTGGCTGCGCCCATCTTGGCAGAGATGAATGGGTCCGGGCCTTGAACCTCGTTGCCCGGATACCAGCGCCAGGTGACCCCGGTCATATCCATCGGCTTGCCGTCGGCCCAGACGCGGCCAATGCCGGTGATCTCGCCCTCGCACAGCGCGACTGCGAAGCTGGCGAAGTAGAGGTATTCGGTCGTCGTGACCTTGGGCTTGCTGCCCTTGCCGCCGCCCTGGCTGGTGGTGTTGACCTCTTCGCGGAAGTCAGTGGCCCAGATGATGTTGCCGCCGATCCGCATCCGACCGAACAGGCGCGGGATCACCGCGCCTTCGGTCGAGGAGGTGATGCGCAGGCTGTCCAGCCGCGCGCCCTCGATGCGCTGAGCCGGGGCGAGGGACGACACGATCCAGTTGTCGACCACAGAGCCAATGGTCGAGCCGATGAAGCCACCGATGGCCGCGCCGGAAAAGCCGAGGATGGCCCCGCCAAACGCGCCGCCAATCGCGGAGCCGACGGCACCGAGAACCAAAGTTGCCATGTGGGGGGTCTCAATCTCTGGGGAACAGGAAGGCGAAGGCGATCTTGCGCGCCCATGTCGGGGTCAGGACTTCTTCGACGACACCGAGGCGTTCACAGGCGTGGATGAAACGGTCGGGGGCGGTCAGGATCCCGACATGCTTGGCGATGGCGCGAGGGGCCATCCGGAACAGAACAAGCGTGCCGGGCCTGGCGTCAGAGGGCGTGATTTCTTGCATCATCTGGCGCGCGCCCTCCGCCAGCACCTCGCGCGGACCGGTCTCGCCCCAATCCCGGCTGTAAGGCGGGATCGGGAAAGGCTCGTCGCCGACTACCTCACGCCAGACACCGCGCGCCAGCCCAAGGCAATCGCAGCCGACCCCGCGCAGACTGGCTTGGTCGTGGTAGGGCGTGCCGAGCCAACTGCGGGCAGTGGCGATGACCACGGCGGGATCGGCGGTCATCACAGCACGTTTCCTTCATGGCCGCCGTCCTGGCTGGCGTATCGCAGCACTGCGTCTTGACCCGGAATGTTGGGGAAGCCCCGGAAATTGGCGACATTCGCGAACTTCGCGCTGCAGGTGGCGATGCGCTTGTCGCAGCCCGCACGCGCGACAAAGCTGTCGCCTTCGCCGACGGCACGCACCGGCGCTTCCAGCAGGGTCAAGATGGCGATGCTGCCATCCAGCCCATGCGCCAACACTTCAGTGATCCGCCCGGCATTTGCGCCGCTGGTCCAGGTCAAAGTGCCGGAGGTGAACCAGCCGGCGTCAAACCCGGACAGCCCCGACGCCATGAACGCACGGTCGCGCAGCAAATCGGTCACCAGGCCGGTGCCCTTGTAGATCGCGTTTTCCAGATCGATCCCGCAGCGCGCATCACCCAAGCGGGCATCGCATCCCGCCTGAAACGTCCGCCCAACCGTCTGGCCAAGCACATGCGCCAACGACCGGACTTCCGCAACAAATGCCATCCGTCCGCGCCGGATCTGCCCGACCGCACCCCGGCGCAAGAGCACGCGCTGGCCGGTGTCGGTCCAATTGACCCGCCAGAGCTCAACCTCCGCATTGTCCCAGCGCCCGTCGAGGATGTCAGTTTCCGTGATCCGGTCGGAAGTCAGCACACCGGTTGCGTCCTGTGCATCGACGGCCAGGTCGGAGCCAGCGCGGACTTCGGAGGCGGCGAAGCCACTCTCCGGCTCAAAGCCAGAGCCGTCGAAACTTAAGGCGCGGTCATGATCGGTGAAGCCCAGCGCCACGCCATCGCTGCGCGAAATCCGCCAGCACCAGGAGAGGGTGGTGGTGCCATCTTCCAGATGTTCCTGCAGTGCAGGGGAGAGAGCTTTCATGTAATTTCCTTGATGTGTAGGACGCTGCGAGCCATCTTAAAACCGCAGCAAAGTGCTCGAGGTGGATGGAACGATGGCGCAGGATGTCTCGGAAGAAGCCGGAGCCGAGGGGGAGGCCGGGGCAGCGGGTCAACTTGATTGCAGCCATCTGGTTGTTGATGTCGTGCCGCTGAAAGCGTTTCTGGCCGCGTTGAAGGAAGGCACTCCGCCAAACAAGCGGCCGTTGATCTTGGTCCGTACGCCTCCGCCTTCGACCGAGTAACAGATGCCCTGTCCTGTACCGGGGTGAGCCAAGGCCCAACAGACCAGTGTCCTCATCGCCGGAGCTCCAGCAGTGGGATCGAGGCAATCGATCCGAGCCGTTCGACGTCTAGGGTGACATCGAGCATGTCGCTGTCGAAGCGCACCGGGACATCGAATTCGAAGCCAGCGCGGACGATGACGCCATTCGCGGGAGCGGTGGCGAAGGTGACCACACCGGTCGTGGCATCCAGCGTCCAGCCCGACAACTGCTCCACCATGCCCAGTGCGACGCGGACGGTCCCAGCTACGGGTTTGGCGATAGTCCTGACCCAAGTCTGCGCACCGGATGTGTAGCGTTTAGCCAGCTGGAAGGTTTGTAGGCTGCCGGTCCCGGTTCCGATCTGCTGGTCGGTTGCGGTGATCGCCTGCGACGGCAGGGCAGATTTATAGTCAGCCCAATCCTTGTAGCGAAAGCCGTGCAGGCGGCCGTTGCGGGCCTCGAAGAACGCCACGACCGAAGCCAGATCATCGGCGCGGCGGATCCCGTACGCCACATCATAGCGACGGCGGCTGTTGGCCCAGCTGGCGTTGCGCTCTTCGTCGCCGCTGGCCAACTCAACGATCTGCGTGCGCCGTTCCGGCCCGCCCCGCGCGCCACGGCTGATGTTGTCGGGGAACCGTACCTCGTGAAACGCCATCACATGCCCCTCCGGCCCAAGGACACGGCCCGGGCAATGTCGGCGGCGACTTGCGTGCGGGATTGGCGGAAGCTTTCGGCGTCGCGCGACATGATGGTCACCGAGATATTCGGCCCGGTGCTTTGCCCTTGGCCGTAGCCCGCCGCCTCGCGCCGCGACAAAACCCGCTCACCGCGCTGCAGGATGGCAGGCACCTCGTCAGGCTTCAGCCCGGCCCAGCCGCCGGAATGCATGCGCGGTGCGTTTGCGAATGCCATGGCTGGCACCATACGGCGACCACCCGCCATGCCGACGGTGCCGCCAGAATGCAGGATATCCGCAAACAACCCGCCTGCGCCGCCCAGCGCGCCCGACAGCGCATTGGCGATCGGCCCAAGAATGAACCGGCGCGCCGCCAGTTTGGCCAGATCGGCGATCATCGAGGTGACGAGGTCGCGGAAATCCAGCTTGCCGGTTTTAACGAATTCACCCACGGCGTTTTCGGCCGAGGTGAAGGC
>PNNE01000400.1 GCA_013824055.1 Rhodobacter sp.
AGCAGCGCCTCGAAACTGGCATCCACGATGTTCGCGCTGACCCCGACGGTCGACCAGCGGCGGCCCTGCCCGTCCTCGCTGTCGATGATGACGCGGGTCACGGCCTCGGTCCCGCCATTGGTGATGCGGACCTTGAAATCGACAAGCTTCATGTCGTCGATGCAGGCCTGGTACGGCCCCAGGTCCTTGCCCAGAGCCTTGGCCAGCGCGTTCACCGGCCCGCGGTCCGACCCGGCCTCATCCATGCTGTCACTGACCGACATCATCTTCTGGTCGCCGATCTTGACCACCACCACGGCTTCCGAAAGCGAGATCATCCGGTCGTACCTGTTCTTCCGCCGTTCCACCGTGACCCGGTAGCGCTTGACCTCGAAGAACTCGGGGCAAAGCCCAAGCTCGCGGCGGGCGACCAGCTCGAAGCTGGCCTGCGCGCCGTCATAGGCATAGCCCTGGTCCTCGCGGTCCTTCACCACCTCGATGATCCGGCCCAGGCGCGGGTCCTTGGGGTCGATGGCGATCCCCGCCGCCGCCAGCCGCGCCCGCAGGTTCGACTGGCCCGCCTGGTTCGACATCGGGATCACCCGCTCGTTGCCGACCAGGGCGGGGTCGATGTGTTCGTAGGTCGTGGGGTTCTTCAGGATGGCACTGGCATGCAGGCCCGACTTGTGGGCGAAGGCGCTGGCCCCGACGTAAGGCGCAGAACGCAGGGGGACCCGGTTCAGGATGTCATCCAGCATCCGCGAGGTCTTGAGCAACCCCGCCAGCGCCTGGTGGGTCACGCCGGTCTGCAGCCGACTGGCGTAGGGCTCCTTCAGCAGCAGCGTCGGGATCAGCGTCGTCAGGTTCGCGTTGCCGCAGCGTTCGCCCAGCCCGTTCAGCGTGCCCTGGATCTGCCGCGCCCCGGCCTCGACCGCCGCCAGCGAGTTGGCGACCGCGTTGCCGGTATCGTCATGGCAGTGGATGCCAAGCCGGTCGCCGGGGATGCCCGACGCGATGACCTCGGCGGTGATGCGGCTGACGTCAGAGGGTAGCGTGCCGCCGTTGGTGTCGCACAGGACGATCCAGCGGGCCCCCGCGGCAAGGGCGGCATGCAGGCAGGACAGGGCGTAGCCGGGGTTGGCGCGGTAGCCGTCGAAGAAATGCTCGGCATCGAACAGGGCTTCGCGGCCCCTGGCGACAAGGTGGCGGATCGAGGCGGCGATGGCCTCGCGGTTTTCGTCCAGCGTCACGCCAAGGGCGGTGGTGACGTGAAAGTCATGGGTCTTGCCGACCAGGCAGACGGCGGGGGTGTTCGCGTTCAGGACGGCGGCGAGGACGTCGTCATTCTCGGCCGACCGACCGACGCGGCGGGTCATGCCAAAGGCGGTGAGGGTGGCTTTCGTGGCCGGAGGGGCGGCGAAGAAGTCGGAGTCGGTCGGGTTCGCGCCGGGCCAGCCGCCTTCGATGTAGTCGACCCCGAGGGCATCGAGGGCCGCTGCGATCTGCAGCTTTTCGGCGGTCGAGAACTGCACACCCTGCGTCTGCTGGCCGTCGCGCAGGGTGGTGTCAAAGAGGAAAAGGCGCGCGCGGGTCATGGCGTGTCCAGGGTGGACAGAACGGGATAGTGCAGGTTTGGCAAGGGGTTGCAGAATATTGCTAGTGTGGCATTAACCTGCACCGCGACCCCGCCCCGGACTTGATCCGGGGCCTCGCGGGTCATCGAGAGGCCCCGGATCAAGTCCGGGGCGGGTGTTCTGCGGGTCACTGGAGCGCCTCCAGCCTGGCGGGGTCGAAGTCGGGGCCGGGAACAAGTTCGACGCCTGCCTTGGACATGCGGACCTCGACTCCGGCGGCGATCAGGGCGGCTTTCAGGGCATCGACGGCGGAGAAGTCCTTCGAGGCCGTGGCCTGCTTTCGCAGCTGGTCAAGCCGCTGTGCAAACTCCGCAAACTCGGGAGAAGGGCCGCTGCCCGAACTCACATTCAGCCAATCTCTGCGAAACTTCTCACGCTCTGCATCCGGCAAGAGACCAAGCCAGCGCGCGTTATCGAGAAGGGCCTGTGGTCGATCCTGCAGCGAGCGCAGGCGGACAAGTGCCATGTGTGTGTTGAGATCGTCCGCCAATGCCTCGACAAGCGTGCCATCAGCCACGAACGCAACCGATGGTGTCGGATCAAGTTGCCAGGTCAGCCGGTGCCAGTTTGCCAGCGTTCTATCTGCCTCTTTCCGCTTGGCTTCAGTCCAGTCCATCGGGCTGCGGTAATGCGTCATCAGGAACACGAACCGGATCACCTCGCCCGGTATTCCCTGATCCAGCAGATCCCGCACCGTGAAGAAATTGCCCAGGGACTTGGACATCTTCTTGCCCTCGACCTGCAGCATCTCGTTGTGCAGCCAGTAGCGGGCGAAGTCGCCGTGGGGGTGGGCGCAGGCGGATTGGGCGATCTCGTTTTCGTGGTGCGGGAATTGCAGGTCCAGCCCGCCGCCGTGGATGTCGAAGCTGTCGCCCAGCAGCTCATGCGCCATCGCGCTGCATTCGATGTGCCAGCCCGGACGCCCCTTGCCCCAGGGCGAGGTCCAGCCCGGTTCTTCGCCCGAGGACGGCTTCCACAGCACGAAGTCCATCGGGTCTTCCTTGAAGGGGGCCACCTCGACTCGGGCGCCTGCGATCATGTCGTCCACGGACCGGCCTGAAAGCTTGCCATAGTCCTTGTAGGACCGGACGCGGAACAGCACGTGCCCCTCCACGGCATAGGCATGGCCCTTGTCGATCAGCCCCAGGATCATCGCGATCATCTGGCCGATGTAGTCCGTCGCGCGCGGCTCGTGGGTCGGGCGCAAGGCCCCAAGGGCGTCCATGTCGGCGTGATACCAGGCGATGGTTTCCTCGGTCCGCTGGTGGATCAAGTCCTCCAGCGTCCCCGGAGACCCCGCCTTTTGCCGGCGCAGCGCCTCGGCGTTGATCTTGTCGTCGACGTCGGTGAAGTTGCGGACATAGGTGACGTGATCGGTGCCGTAGACCTGGCGCAAGAGGCGGTAGAGCGTGTCGAACACCACCACCGGCCGGGCGTTGCCCAGATGCGCGCGGTCATAGACCGTGGGGCCGCAGACATACATCCGCACGTCGTCGGCCCGGATCGGAGCGAACTCTTCCTTCTGGCGCGTCTTCGAATTGGTCAGGCGGATCGTCACCATGTCAGTCCCTCAAGCGGCCGTCCACAAGCGCGGCAGTCCCGCGCGGGGTGGCTCTTTCAATCCGAAGGGGAATGACGAAGCGCCCGCGCGACCGAAGTCAGCGGGTAATGCAGCAGATGCGGATGTTGCGCAATGTCGTCATGGGTGCGAGGCATACATCACCCACCCCCGCGCCGCCAAGGAAATTCCTTCATGCAGGACCGCGCCTTCATCAACGCCCTTTGCGCCAGCTTTCCGGGGGCCGAGGTCAGCCAGCCCTTCGGCCCGGACCACGACTGCTGGAAGGTCGGGGGCAAGATGTTTGCCATCATCGGCCAGATCGGCGACGGGGTGTCCGTCAAGACCGACCATGTCGAAACCGCCCGGCTTCTGATCGAGACCGGACGCGCGATCCGCGCACCCTACCTGCATGCGTCCTGGGCCCGCATCCCGTTCGGGCAGGTGCCGGATGCCGAGCTGCGCGAACGGATCGCGACCTCTTATGCACTGATCCGGGCGGGCCTGCCGAAGAAGGTGCAGGCCGCGCTGGGGTAGTGCCGCCCGCCTCAGGTGCCCGGCCGGTTGAAGCTGCCGCGCACGTCGGGGCCAAGGCCCAGCCAGCCCGCCACGGTCCTGGCGACATGGGCGGTGATCATCGACTTCTGGCTTTGCCCCTTGCGCCGCGCTTCCCGCATCGTCTTGCCCGAGGGGGCCGGCAGTTCGGCCCGGATCGCAGTTGGCGGCACCAGAACCTCACCCGTGCGGGCATCGACGACCTGGGCGGTGAAATTGATGGTGTGGACACCGGCGTTTTCGAACCGCTGCTCGGCCTCGAACGTCAGGGCGTGGAACCGGGTCACGGTCACTGCAATGATGACGGGCCGCGCGCCGGACAGACCCTGTGCGCCGCGCAGGACGGCGTCCTGGATGATCTTGCCGACCTGGTCGTGGCGGTCGCCCATCGGGTCTTCGCGCCAGACGATGTCGGCGGCGGGAAGGTAGGTCTTGGCATCGGACACAGTCAGGGACCGGGGAACGGTGACCTGCACCTCGGCCAGGCGCCAGTTTGCGGCCAGCACCGGCTGGACCGGGGTGTATTCGGTGCGAAAGCTGTTGCCCGGCCCGACGCAGGCCGAAAGCAGCAAGGTGGTCATTCCCAGAAGGGCGGCGCGGCGGGACAGGGACATGGGACCTCAAGAAGCCTTGGCGTGGAAGTTTCAGGGCCTGGACTTAACCAGGGGTGATGGCCGGAAAAAGGAGCTTGCGTGTCGGCATGAGGGTGGAAGCTTGCCGAATTTCGGACGACATGCTTTCAGGGCGCAGCAACTGGGGGGCTGAAGATGGACCACGAAGGCTTGCGGCACTGGTCGAAGCGGGCGGCGGACTGGGCGGCGGATTACCACGCGGGTCTGCGCGACCGGCCAGTGCGCGCACCCCTGGTGCCCGGCGCCGTGGCGCGGCAGCTGGACCCTGCCCCGCCCGAGGCCGCAGAGCCGATGGAGGTGATCTGGGACGACTTCGAACGCATCGTGCCGGGTGGCATGACCCATTGGCAGCACCCGCGCTTTTTCGCCTATTTCCCGGCCAACGCGGCTCCGGCGTCGATTCTGGCCGAACAGCTGGTCAATGCGATGGCCTGCAATGCCTTGATCTGGCAGACGTCTCCGGCCGCGACGGAAATCGAGCAGGTGATGGTCGACTGGCTGCGCCAGGCGGTCGGGCTGCCTGCGGGCTTTGTGGGCACGATCCACGATTCGGCGACCAACGCGACGCTGTCGGCGGTGCTGACGATGCGCGAGACGGCGCTGGGGTGGCGCGGTCTGGACGAAGGGCTGTCGGGTGCGCCGGTCTTGCGCTTCTATGCCAGCGCCGAGACGCATTCTTCGGTGGACAAGGCGATCAGGGTGGCGGGGATCGGGCAGCGCAACCTGGTCAAGGTCGCGACCGATGCGGATCGGGCGATGACCGGGCCGGCGCTGCGGGCGGCGATTGCGGCGGACCGGGCGGCGGGTCTGGTCCCGGCGGGCGTGATCCTGTGTGCGGGCGGTACCAGCGTCGGGGCCTTCGACCGGATCGGCGAGTGCATCGCTGTGGCGCAAGCGGCAGGCGTGCCGGTTCACGTCGATGCGGCCTGGGCGGGCTCGGCGATGATCTGCCCCGAGTTCCGGGACCTCTGGGCCGGGATCGAAGCCGCGGATTCGGTGGTCTTCAATCCGCACAAGTGGCTCGGGGCGCAGTTCGACTGTTCCGTCCAGCTGATGCGCGATCCCGGCGCTCAGGTGCGCACTCTGGGTCTGCGGCCGACCTACCTGGAGACGACGGGGCGCGAAGAGATCGTCAACTTCAACGAATGGACCGTGCCGCTTGGCCGCCGCTTCCGGGCGCTGAAGCTGTGGTTCGTGCTGCGGGCCTATGGGCTGGAGGGGCTGCGGGACCGGATTCGCAACCATGTTGCCTGGGCGCGGCTGGCGCGCGACCAGCTGGCGGCGGTGCCCGGAGTCCAGATCGTGACCGAGCCGCGGCTGTCGCTGTTCAGCTTTGCCCTTGCGACGGACGCGGCCACCGAGGCGCTTTTGCAGCGGATCAACGACGATGGCCGGATCTATCTGACCCAGACCCGGGTTGACGGGCGCTTTGCGATCCGGGTGCAGGTCGGATCATTTGACTGTCGCAAGGAAGATGTCATGCTCATCGCAAAGACAGTTCAAGAAATGCTTGCATGATGTTCCTCCGTCCCCTTGCGATTGCCCTGATAATTGCCTTTCCCGTTCTGGCGCAGGACCTGCCCCAGCCGCAAAGCGACACCGTTTCAGACTTTGCCGAGGTGCTTGACGCAACGGCCGAAGGGCGCATCTCGCGCCTTCTGGTCGACCTGCGTGAGACGACCGGGGTGCAGATGGTCGTGGTGACGCTTCCCGGCATCGCGGCGCAGGGCGGCGCGGGCCTGCGGATGGAAGACTACGCCAAGACGCTGTTCAACGCCTGGGGCGTGGGTGCGGCCGGACGGAACGACGGCCTCATGCTGCTTCTGGACACCGAAGCGCGCGAGGCGCGGATCGCCCTCGGCGCGGGCTACGACCCGGTCTATGACGGCCGCGCGGCGCGGGTGCTGTCGACGGCGGTCCTGCCCCCCTTGCGCGGGGGCAACCATGCCGAAGCCATCGAAGCGGGCGTCATCTCGGCACGCCAGCGGCTGATCGAGCCGTTTCTGGCCGGCACCCCGGTCTCGCTGACCGACGGGTTCGAGACGCCGGACTCCGGCGCGGAGTCCCTGACCGGAGTGCTGGCAGCAGGCGCCGTCGCCGCCCTTGGCGGCTTTGCGATCTGGCGCAACCGGCGCAAGCGGCGGACCTGTCCGAACTGCGGCGCCCTGACGCTTGAGCGCTCAACCGAGGTCATCCAGCCGCCAAGCCGCAGCGAAACCGGGGTGGGCATGCAGCACCTGACCTGTTCGACCTGCGGGTTCAACGACCACAAGTCCTACCCGGTGTCCTGGTCCAGCCGCGAGGGTCGCCAAAGCCGGGACCTTTCCAGCCGGGGCAGCAGCGACAGCGGTTCCTCCGGGGGCAGCAGCTTTGGCGGCGGGCGTTCCTCGGGGGGCGGGGCAAGCGGGAAATGGTAGTGGTTTCGGGGGCTTCCGTGATGTTGCTCAAGTCCCCCGGCGCGTCCGGGGTCCAAGCCCAGTGACGCAATCAGGGCGAGAATCGCAGTCCTGCGATCCTCGCCCTGAAAAGAGCTGGCGGCACGGCTGATTGCCGTGCCGACAAGGGCTTAGAAGCGAAGCGCGACCTTGGCTTTGACGGTGGTGGCGTCAAGATCGACGCCCAGGCCGTCGAAGTTGTTGAACTGGTGCTCAAGCACTTCACCACCCACGGTCCAGCGGTCGTTCACGGCGTAGTCGAAGCCCACACCAAAGACGATGCCGTTGTCGCTTGCGTCGGCAGTGCCGACGGTCGCGTTGGCCTGGGCCACACCCAGAGCACCGTAGACCAGGCTGTTGCCGATTTCGCGGCCGGCGGTCAGCTTGAGGGCCATCACGTCGTCCAGCGAGCCGGTGGTGCCGAGGTCGATGTCAGTGGTGTCCCAGGTCAGTTCCGTCCCGGCGACCCAGTTGCCCAGATCCCAGCGGTAACCGGCATGAACGCCGCCAAGCCAGCCGCTGCCCTCCAGAGCACCGGTGCTGGAATCGACATCGCCGTAACCCAGCTGCGCACCGACATAGCCGCCGGTCCAGTCCAGACCCGGCGCGACAGAGGCCTGAGCCACCGGAGCGATCATCGGTTCGTCAGCGACGGCGACCGGGCCGCCTGCGAATGCCGGCGCGGTCAGGGCAATGGTAGCAAAGAATGCTGCGATAGTTTTCATTTTTCTGTCTCCTTGTTCTGGCCGACCTCAACCCCGGATCGTGCGGAACGGTTCCGGTCGGCTCGGAACATGGAATGGGGATGTTGCTGCAAGAGCACAATGCCTGCTCACGGCAGCTTGAAGGGCTGTGTTTGCACCCGGCGGAAAACAGCCGAGGAACCGGCGGGATTTCGGCCACCGCGCGCCGGTTTCC
This sequence comes from Rhodobacter sp., assembly GCA_013824055.1. Lineage (GTDB taxonomy): Bacteria > Pseudomonadota > Alphaproteobacteria > Rhodobacterales > Rhodobacteraceae > Tabrizicola. Next base: position 7,712 of record PNNE01000400.1, read on the forward strand.
CAGCGTCAGACCCAGAGGCAGACCCAGGATCAGACCCAGGATCAGACGCGGTCAGCCAGATCCAGCCATTCGGTTTCCGCCGTCTCCAGCGCTGTCTGACGCTCGGTCAGGGCCTCGGTCGCCTTGCGGAATTTCACCGGCTCGCGGGTGAAAAGCTCGGGGTCGGCCAGCAGGTCGTGAAGCCTGGCGATTTCCGCCTCAAGCCGCGAGATCACGCCCGGCAGATCGTCCAACCGCTTGCGTTCGGTGAAGGACAGGGTGCTGCCACGCGGGGCCTCGGCTGGCTTCGGCGCGGCGGCGACAGGCGTCCGCCCGCCGGATTTCACCGCCTCTTCCGTGCGCTGCGGCCTTTGGCTTGCGTAGTCCGACCAGCCGCCGGGGTAGACCGTCGCCGTGCCCTCACCCTCCATCGCGACGGTGGCGGTCGCGATTCGGTCGATGAAATCGCGGTCGTGGCTGACCAGAAGCACC